>NZ_JBMGQR010000005.1:0-111881 GCF_049059935.1 Solicola agrisoli
GCCGAACCTCGCGGAGTACCTGCGCCTGCACTACGCGCCGCAGGACGACTGCCGCTGCTGGGGCGGTGCCGCCGAGACGCTGGAGGACTCGCTCGCCGACCACTCCCTGGCCACCTGGGGCGAGCGGCTGGGACGTCGGGGCGTCGCCGCGCGGATGTCCGAGCGCGCCACCTGGTGGCGCAACACCTTCAACCCGAGGGCCACCGCGACCGCCGGCTACCAGCAGGCCCGCAACGCCGACGGCTCGTGGGTGACGCCGTTCGACCCCGCGTCCGACGTGGGCTTCGCGCAGGGCTCGAGCGCCACCTACACGTGGATGGTGCCGCAGGACGTCTCCGGGCTGGCGGCGCTGATGGGCGGACGCAAGAAGGCGGCGTCGCGTCTCGATGCGTTCTTCCGCCGGCCCGACGGCTCGTGGATCACCGGCGGCGACCCGCTCGGCTACGACCCCACCAACGAGCCGGGCATCCACACGCCGTGGCTCTACACCGCGCTCGGCCAGCCGTGGAAGACCCAGGAGACGGTGCGCGCGATGGCCGACCTCGTCTACGGCACCGGCCCGGCCGGCCTGCCCGGCAACGACGACCTCGGCACCATGTCGGCCTGGTACGTCTTCGCCTCGCTCGGCCTCTACCCGCGTGAGCCCAGCACCGCCGAGACGCTGCTGTCGAGCCCGGTGTTCCGCCGCGCCACCGTGCACCGCGGCAACGGCCGGGACGTCACGATCCGCGCACCGCGGGCGTCCGACGACCACCGCTACGTCACCTCGGTGCGGGTGGACGGCCGGCGCTCGACGCGCGCGTGGCTGCCCGCGTCCGTGCTGCTGCGTGGCGGGACGGTCGACGTCGGGCTGTCCACCCGTCCGGACCGCACCTTCGGGACGGCCCCGCGCGACCTGCCGGTCGACAGGTGAGACGACTAGCCGCCCGGGCCTAGGCTGGGGTCTCCCGACCCGAGGAGCAGCCGTGCCGATCATCTCCAAGGGGTTCCGAGGCCGCCCCGGCGGACGCGACCCCGCGCTGCCTCCCGGGCAGTACCGCACGCTCGACTTCCCG
Organism: Solicola agrisoli; assembly: GCF_049059935.1. NCBI lineage: Bacteria > Bacillati > Actinomycetota > Actinomycetes > Propionibacteriales > Nocardioidaceae > Solicola > Solicola agrisoli. The sequence continues at coordinate 1,056 of NZ_JBMGQR010000005.1, forward strand.
GTGCTGTCCACCGGCCCGAGCCCGCACGTCGACCCCGAGCGGTGGTCGTTGACGCTGGTCACCGAGACCGGCGAGACGACGACGTGGGACCGTCGGGCGTTCCAGGCCCTCCCGCAGGAGCGGCCCACCGTCGACATCCACTGCGTCACCAAGTGGTCGAAGTTCGGCACGTCCTGGCGCGGCGTCAGCCTCGACGTCCTGCTCGACGGCGTGGAGACGCAGGCGTCGTTCGTCAAGGTCGCCTCGTTCGGCGGCTACACCACCAACCTGCCGCTGGCCGACCTCCGCGGCGGCCGGGCGTGGGTGGTGCACGAGTACGACGGACGGCCGCTCACGCCGGAGCACGGCGGCCCGGCCCGGCTGCTCGTGCCGCACCTGTACTTCTGGAAGTCGGCCAAGTGGGTGCGCGAGCTGCAGCTGCTCACCGAGGACGAGCCGGGCTTCTGGGAGACCAACGGCTACCACGACTACGGCGACCCGTGGCGCGAGCAGCGCTACCAGGGCGATTGAGCACCGCGATCCCCTGGCGCGTCGCGACCGTGGTGGGGCTGCGGGACGAGACGCCGACGGCACGCACCCTCGTCCTCGACGTGCCGGGCTGGCCCGGCCACCTCGCCGGGCAGCACCTCGACGTCCGGCTGACCGCCGAGGACGGCTACAGCACCCAGCGCAGCTACTCCCTGGCGTCGGACGGCTCGCCGCTCGAGCTGACCGTGCAGCGCGTCGACGACGGCGAGGTGTCGCCGTACCTGACCGAGGCGGTGGAGGTCGGTGACCAGGTCGAGCTGCGCGGGCCCGTGGGCCGGTGGTTCGTCTGGCGGCCCCGCGACGTCGCCCCGGTTCTGCTGGTGGCCGGCGGCTCGGGCGTCGTCCCCCTGCGCGCCGTGCTGCGGGCCCGTGCCGCCGCCGGCAGCACGGTGCCCGTCCACCTCGTCTGCTCGGTGCGCACCCCGGCCGACGCCTACTACGCCGACGAGCTGTCCACGCCCGACGCGGGCGTCACGGTCAGCTGGGTCCACACGCGGGTCGCGCCGCCCGGGGCCGTGCGCCCGGCCGGACGCGTGACGCGCGCCGACTTCGACGTCCCCGGCCTCTCCCCCGCCGACGCACCGCTGTGCCTGGTCTGCGGCCCGACCGGCTTCGTCGAGACCGTCGCCGACCACCTCGTCGCCCTCGGCCACTCCCCCTCGGCCGTCCGCACCGAGCGGTTCGGGCCGACGGGCTGAGCCTCCACCCGTCCCGGGCGTGCCGTGGTCAGCGGCCGAGGAGCTCCACGAGCGCCTCGACGTCGCGCCCCCATGGGCGGTCGGCGGCACCCGGCGGCAGGACCACCGCCACCTCGTCCAGCAGCGACCGGACGGACGACGTCATCCCCTCGCGCCGGGACGGGTCGAGGACGGTCGCCTGGTGGACGGCGAGCAGCTCGCACGCCAGCACGTCACGCCAGGCGTCGACGGCCCGACGGGTCGTCTCGGTGGCGTCGATCGCGGGCGCCTGGACGTCCTCCTGGCCGAGCGACGTCGCGTCGGCGAGCGACACCGACGAGGTCACGGGCTGGCAGCCGCGGACGACGCCGACGGCGCGCTTGTGCACCGCGACGAGGCCCGCCTGCGGGCCGGGGTCGACCGACAGCTGCGCCGGCAGACCGGTCACGACGGGGTCCAGCATGCGGTGCAGCCGGGCGGCACCGGTGGTGGCGGCGTGCACGACGGCGGCGGTGACGGCGTCCGACGCCGACGCGAGGTCGAGGCCGTGGAATCCTGCCGTGCCGACCGCGGCGGGATCGTCCCCGGGTCGCAGCGCCGGTGAGTCGGTCACGCCGTCGAGGGCTCGCGCGACGGCGGCGTCCAGCGCGGCGGCCGTGCGCTCCACCTGGGCCAGCACCACGCCGGCCACGCGGAACGAGACGGGCGCCTGCAGGTGCCGGGGCGCCGGCTCCGGGCCGGCCGCCGACGACAAGCGCTCGAGGACCGCCGCCAGCTCGGCGTCGCCTCGTGCGGTCCACGGCTCGTAGGGGTCGCGGGACGCCCCGACGACGGCCACCTGCGCCGCGGCCACCGTCAGCGCCACCTCGGCGAGCCGCCGCACCTCGTCCGTCCGGAGCACCGCGAGCGCGGTCGAGACGGGGACGCCTGCGAGCAGCGCGATGCCCTCCTTGGGCGCGAGCGCCGGACGCTCCAGACCCGCCGTCGCGAGCACCGGTGCCGCCGACACCACCTCGCCCCCGTCGAGCACCTGCCCGTCGCCCGCGAGGTGGCCGAAGGCATGGGCGAGCGGCACGATCTCGCCCGCCGAGCCGGCGGACGTCCGCGGCACCGCGGGCACCACGCCCGCGTCGAGCAGGTCGACGAGCCACCGGCACAGGTCCGAGCCCACCCCGGAGTCGCCGGACAGGAACGTCCGCAGCCGCACGGCCAGCACCGCCCGCACCTCGGCGACCGACAGCCACGGGGGCCCGCCCACCTGGCGCGCGAGAAGGATCGACGCCGACTGCGCGGCCCTCGCGGCTGCTTCGAGGGCGACGCTGCTCTGCGCACCCGCGCCGGTGGTCGCGCCGTAGACGGGCCGCCCCGCCTCCAGCACCCGCTGCAGCCGCTCCCGCCCCGCCTCGACGGGACGCAGCGCGTCGTGGTCGAGCACCAGGGAGGCGCCGCGCGAGACGGCGAGCACCGCGGTCGGGTCGAGGTCGCCCGCGTGCGTGACGTGCACGCTCACCGGTAGCGGACCATCGTCCCGACGTCGGCGGCCTCGGCGCGACGCAGGATCAGCTCGCCGACGGCGACGTCGAGGATCGACAGACCGCGGTGCCAGAACAGGATCCGCTCGTCGTCGGACTCGCGCCCCGGACGCTCCCCGGCGACGACCTGCCCGATCTGCGCGTGCAGCGACTCCTGCGACAGCTCGCCGGAGTCCACCTGCGAGCGCAGCGCACCGAAGCGTCCCGACTGCGACTCGCGCCAGTCGTCGACGACCACCTTGTCGATGCCCTGCAGCAGGTCTGGCTCGAGCGCGCTCACCGTGCCGTACGGCACCAGCAGCGAGCCCGGCTTGAGCTGCTCGCGCCGCACCAACGGCGCAGGCGTGTCCAGCCGGCTGGCCTCGACGCAGATGTCGGCGCCGTCGAAGGTCGACGCGACGTCCTCGGTGACGACGACCTCGGCCGAGACCACCTCACGGAGCCGGTTGGCGAACGCCTCGCGCGACTCCGGCCGGCGGCTCGTCACCCGGATCTCCTCGAGGTCGAACAGCGAGTCGAGCAGGGTGACGTTGGCGAACGCGGTGCCCCGCGCACCGACGTGCCCGAGCACCCGGGAGTCCGGGCGAGCCAGGTGGCGCGCGCCGACGGCCGTCATCGCGCCGGTGCGGACCTCGGTGACGAAGGTGGCGTCCATGATGCTCAACGGCACCCCCGTGTACGGGTCGTAGAGCGTCAGCAGCGCCAGCTCGCTGGGCAGCCCCAGCGTGTAGTTGGGCACGAAGTCGCCCACCACCTTGACGCCGCTCACGCCGTGGTCGCCCAGGCTCGACACGTGGCCGCGGAGCACGTTGAAGTGCCCGCGGCCGCCGTTGTCGGGCACCAGGTGCGTCCGCGGCTCGAACACGGTCTGCCCGTGCGCGTGGGCCGCCAGCACCGCCTCGACCGCGTCGACCACCTCGACCGACGTGAGCGCGAGCGCGTCGACGTCGGGTCCGGACAGGAAGCGCAGCCACATCGGTGCCGCCTCGGTCATGGGTTCCTCTCGTGCGGTGGATCAGTCCAGGTCGTTGTCGGCGAGGAACTGCTTCGCCACGGTGGAGGGGGCGTCCTTGTCGACCTGCACCTTGGCCAGCGCGGCCGTCAGGTTCTCGGTGGTCAGCGCCGCCGAGACGGCGTCCAAGGCCTTCTCGACCTCCGGGGTGGCCTTGCTCGAGCGGATCAACGGCAGGATGTTCTGCGAGGAGTAGAGGTTCTTGGTGTCCTCGAGGACGACCAGCTCGTCGGTCTCGATCGCCGAGTCGGTGGTGAACACGTTACCGACGTCGATCGACCCGTCGCGCAGGGCCGACACGGTCAGCGGGCCGCCGACGTCGAGCGGCTTGAACTCCTTGAACTCGATGCCGTAGACCGACTCGAGTCCCTCGAGCCCCTGGAACCGCTGGCTGAACTCCGGACCGGCACCCACGACGAGGTCCTTCGACACCGGCGCGAGGTCCTCCATGGTGGTCAACGAGTACTTCTTCGCGGTCGCCGCGGTGACCGTGAGGGAGTCCTTGTCCTCCGCGGCCGACTGCGTCAGCGTCCGGGTGCCCTCGGGCAGCACCTCCTGCAGCGCGTCGTACACCGCCTCGGGCGAGGTGGTGCCCTGCGGCACGTCGCTCTGCAGCGCGGCGAGGAGCGCGCCGTTGTACTCCGGGATCAGGTCGATGGATCCGTCCTCGAGCGCCTTGAGGTAGACCTCGCGCGACCCGATGTTCGGCTGCGTCCTCGTCGCGACGCCCTTCGCGTCCAGGGCGCCGGCGTAGATCTCCATCAGCAGCTCGCTCTCGGGGAAGTTCGCCGATCCGAGCGTGATCGTGTCGGAGTCGCCGTCGCCGGACGAGAACGCCTCGTCCCCGCCTCCGCCGCACGCGCTCAGGGTCAGGCCGAGGGCCAGGACGGCTCCGGCGAGGGACAGGTGTCGACGTGCCATGGTGCGGGTACCTCTTCGTCTGGACTGAACTCGAGCAAGGCAGTCAACTTTAGGAGGTTGGCGGTCACGGCCGTGACCGGTCCCACCACGTGGGCGCCGTTTCCGCGGGCCCCGTCCGGGGCATGCTGACGCTCGTGAGCCTGACCGCCCCCGACGCCAAGCACGCCGTGCTCGCCGACCGCCTGCGCGAGCTCGTCGCCGACCTGACGCCCGGCGCGGCGCTGCCCTCCGAGCGACGGCTGGCCGAGCAGTGGGGCGTGGCGCGGATGACGGTGCGGCAGGCCCTCGCGGCCCTGGCGCGCGAGGGTCTGGTCGTCAGCCACCAGGGACGCGGCCACCTGCGCGCCCCCGACACGCTCCGGCTCTCGGTGCGGCTGGGGTCGTTCGCCGACGCGCTGCGCTCGCACGACCTCTCCCCCTCCACCACGGTGCTGCACCACGCCGTGGAGCCGGCACCGGCGCACGTCGTCGAGACCCTCGGCGAGGTCACGACGCTGCACGTGCACCGGCTGCGCCTGGGCGACGACGTCCCGCTCGCGGTGGAGCACGCCTGGTTCCCCGCGTCCCTGGTGGCCGATCCCGGCACGGACGCGCTCGCCGGCAGCCTCTACGACCACCTCGACGGCCTGTCCCTGCTGCCCGACGCGGGCGAGGAGACGGTGACCGCCGCCCTCCCGACGCCGGAGGAGGCGCGCCTGCTGGCGATGCACGAGAGCCGACCGGTGCTGCGCCTGGTCCGGCGGGCGACGTCGGGCGGCGTGGCGGTCGAGCACGCCGAGGCGGTCTTCCCCGCCGACCGCTACGAGCTGGGGTTCCCGCTCAGCCGGTCGTGACGCCCGGGCGGCGCAGGTGCGAGCCCTGGCCGAGGCGGACGCCCAGCTCCTGGGCCCACTGCAGCTTCTCGGCCGAGTCGATGCCCTGGACGAGCGGCTCGGCGTCCATCCGGGTGGCGAAGCCGGCGATGGCCTCGACGAACGTCTGTCGGTGCTCGTCGCCCTCGATGCCGTCCATCATCGAGCGTCGAGCTTGATCACGTCGGGCTCGAGCATGAGCACGTGCCGCAGGCTCGCGAACCCCGCGCCGGCGTCGTCGATGGCGATGCGCAGCCCCTCGCGCCGCAGCGGCTGCGTGGCCGCCAGCACGCGACCGTAGTCGAGGACGTGCTCGTGCTCGGTGACCTCGACGACGAGCCGCGAGAGGTCGACGCCGTCGAGCAGCTCGACGAACCCGGGATCGGCGAGGGCGTCGGTGGTGAGGTCGACGCTCAGCCAGCCGTCCCAGGTGTCGAGGGTCTGCACCACCCGGCGCACCACGAGGTGCTCGAGCTGGACGGCCAGGCCGACGTCGCGCGCCGCGGACAGCCAGCGGCCGTAGCTCGTGCCGTCGGGCAGACGGCACAGCGCCTCGGCGCCGACCACCGTCATGGTCTCGAGGTCGACCACCGGCTCGAGGTCGACGACGAGGTCGTCGTCGCGCTCGAGCCCGTCGATCGCGTCCTCGGTGGCCCGGCGGCGCGCCGCCTCGGTGTCCTCGACCGCGATCAGCTCGACGAGCACGTCGGCGACGGCACGCAGCACGCCGGCGTCGCGCTCGGACAGGTCGCCGTCGGGCTCGCGCGAGTACACGCAGACGGTGCCGAAGACACCGCCGTCAGGACGGGTGATCGGGACGCCGACGTACGCGCCGATGCCGAGCGAGTCGGTGTGCGGCGCGTGGCGCGTCAGCGGGTTCTCGTGGCTGTTGCCGATGACGGCGTCGAGCTCGCCGTCGGTGATCATCTGGCAGTAGGTGCCGGCGTACGGCTCGGTGAACCCGACGTCGACCGGCAGGCCGATCGCGCCGGCGATGTTGCGGAAGCGGCGGTCGTCGTCGACCCGCTCGCTGACGAACGCCACGTCCATGCCCAGCTGCGCGCGCACGAGCTCGAGCAGGGCGTCCACGCCGGACCGCTGCACGCTCGGCACGGGGCCGGCGACGAGCGGCCGGCCCTCGGGAACCACCTGCGTCACGTCGTCTCCCCTCGTCGTGGCCGTCGGTAGTTGAAATGTTACCGATGTTCGGCGTTTTCGGCCGTCGAACCCGGTCGGCTGACCACGGTGTGCCCTGCGTGCGGTTCGATTGTGCAGAGTGACCACCGAAACGGGCCGCGCTGGCACAAGGTGCGCTAGGGGCCCCAGGATGGGTCCATGGCCACGCAGCCGCACCACACCGCCCTCGACGACCTCTTCGGCATGGCCACCGGTGTGCTGCTCGCGACGGTGGGCCTGGCGCTGCTGGAGTCGGCCGACGCGGTCACCGGCGGCACGGCGGGCATCTCGCTGCTCCTGGCCCAGGCGACCGGCATCTCGCTCGGCGTCGTGCTGATGGTCGTCACGGTGCCGTTCCTGCTGCTCGCGGTCGCGACCAAGGGCGTCGCCTTCACCCTGCGCACCGCGGCGGCCGTCGGCGCCGTGTCCGCGCTCACCTACCTGCAGCCGCTGGTCGTGGACGCGGGCGCGTCGTCGCCGGTGTTCGCCGTGGCCTGCGGCAACCTGCTCGTCGGCGTCGGCATCCTGGTGCTGTTCCGCCACGGGTCGAGCCTCGGCGGCCTCAACGTCGTCGTGCTCGTCCTGCAGGAACGACTCGGCGTGAGCGCGGGCAAGGTGCAGATGGCCCTCGACGTCCTCATCGTCGCGGTCTCGCTGACCGTGGCACCGCCGGAGCGCGTGGCGCTGTCGGCGGCGGGCGTCGTCGTGCTCAACCTCGTGCTCGCCGTGAACCACAGGACCGACCGCTACGTCGGCACCTCGGGCACGCGGCGCCGCGTGCCGGCCGCCTAGAACGCGGCGGGGTAGGCGACGAACGCCGCCGCGGCGACGGTCGCGAGGCCGAGGTAGACCACGAACATGAACAGGGCGCCGAGTCGGGGGCGCAGGCGGGTCGTCGCGCGCAGGACGAGGACGACGGACGCCAGCGGCAGCAGCACCCAGGCGACCGTCCAGCCCGAGCCGTAGACGTCGGACGGCCAGCTGCCGCCCGCGGCACGGACGCCTCCGGCCACCAGCGCGACGTACCAGGGGAACAGCATCGGGAGCGATCCGGCGAGCGCCGCCCACGAGGCGGCGCGCACGCCCGACCAGGTGTGCGGGCCGACCACGCCCGACTCCCGGCGCTCCCCCAGCGGTGGCCCGGACAGCCGCCGGACGAACTCGCCGCGGCGCAGGAGCAGCAGCAGCGCGATCGAGACGGCCGCGAACCACCATGCCGTCGTGCTCGAGTCGCGCATCACCGCCGGCCTGAAGTCGGCACCGGGCGACAGCCCGGTGGTGGTCCACACCAGGCCCGGCACCAGTGCGACCGCGAACCCGCTCAGCACCAGGCCCGCGCCGAGGGTGGCGAGCTTGCTCCAGCGGGTGACGACGCCGACGTCCGTCCCCTCCCACCCGCGGACGGCGGGCTCGGCGTCGACCGGACGCACGTCGGCCGGCACCACCGGTGCCGCCCGGTCCGGCGACGGCTCCGGGGCCACCGCCGGCGCGGCGGCGTCGGGTCGCGCCAGCGCGGCGAGCATCGCGTCGACGTCGGCGTACCGCGCGTCGGGTTCGATGGCCATCGCGCGCATGACGACCGCGGCCAGGCCGGGGCCGACCTCGGGTGCGAGCACCCGCGGGTCGGGGCGCGGGCGGTTGCGGTGCGCCATCAGCTGAGAGGCCATCGTGCCCTCGAAGGGCGGACGGCCGGTCAGGCACTCGTACAGCAGGCAGCCCACCGAGTAGATGTCGCTGCGCTCGTCGGTGAGCCCGTCGTACTGCTCGGGCGCCATGTAGTGCGGCGTGCCGGACACCGTCGCCGTGGAGTCCGACGCGGCCCTCGCGATGCCGAAGTCGACGATCTTGACGCCGCCGGTCTCGGTGACGAGCACGTTGGCGGGCTTGATGTCCAGGTGCAGGATGCCGGCGCGGTGGCAGGCGGCCAGACCCTCCAGCACGTCGCGGACGACGCTCACCGAGCGCAGGCTGGGGCCGTGCCGGGCCAGCAGGTCGCGCAGGGAGGTGCCCACGACGAGCTCCATCACCAGGTGCGGCGTGATCTCGCCGTCGCCGTCGGCCATGTGCACCAGGTCGTGGACGGTGATGACGTGCGGGTGCGAGACGCGCGCCACCGTGGCGACCTCGCGGGTGATGCGACGCATCGCCCGCGGGTCGTCGGCCAGGAAGTGCGAGAACCGCTTGATGGCCACGTCACGCCGCAGCTGGCGGTCGTGGGCGCGGAACACCACGCCGTGGTTGCCCGCACCGATGCGTCCGCCGAGCTCGAAGCGCAGCTCGGCGGGCATCGCGTCGGGCCGTCGCTGCGACGTCACGAGAGGATCTGCGACCACGGTGATCCTCCTGTTCCCCCGGCAGGTCGACGGCGCGACGGCAGGTCGCGCGACACCATTGTCGCTAGCGGGTGGTGACGGAGTCGAGCTGGACCGTGCCGAACGCGTCCGTGGCGGCCACGACGCGCACGCCGGCCAGGGCCAGCACCGCGCCGCTGCGCAGGTCGGTCCAGGCGTCCTGCCCCACCGGCTCGCCGTCCAGGGTGGTGCCGTTGGTGCTGCCGAGGTCCTTGACCTGCCACCGCGCCCCCTGGCGCCGGACGGCGAGGTGGCGGTACGACACCTCGGACTCCCCGAACCGCACGGGGCTCTCCGCGAGCCGTCCCAGCACGGCGCTGCCGCCGCTCACCACGGCCACGTCCGACCCGCGCTGCAGCCGCAGCTCGGGCGCGACGTCGACGGTCGGCGGGGCCTCGGACAGGTGGTGCACCGGCGGGAACCCGATGGTCGTCGGTGCCGGCGGCGCCACCCGCGGCGTCGGGACGGCGTGCAGCTGGGTCGCGGCGGTGCCCGACACCACGTCCCAGTCGAGCACGCGATGCTCGGCGGGGGCCGGCTCGTCGTCGGCCACGACCGCCGGCGCCGACCGGGCGGTGCCCCGGGCCGGCGGCACCCAGCCCGATCGCAGGCCGTGGTCGACGTCCACGATCACCGTCATGTCGGCCGGCAGCGACCAGCCCTCGCGCCGGGCGTGGGCCAGGTACAGCTTGGCGGCGTCCGCGCCGAGGCGGTCGACGTCGCCGTCGGGGTCCAGACGCTCCAGGTCCTCGGGCGCGACGCGGACCGTCAGCTCGCTGAAGGCCAGCTTCTCGCCGCTGGGCATCACCACGTGCTGGCCGACCAGGGCCCGCACGAACCGGCGGCGCAGCACGCCGGTCGAGCCGGTGGGGTAGGCGACGAGCTTGGCCGCGACCTCGGTGGCGGCGGCGCGCTTGCTGCCGGTGCCGAAGACGCTCTGCGCGACACGCAGCGCGACGACGACCACCGCGACGAAGCAGGCGACGATCAACAGGTTCTGCACCAGGGCGTTCATGGCATCATCCTGTGCGTCAGTCCGCGTGGGGTCGAGCCGGCGTGGAACACGTTCCACGAGGGGGTCTGCCGCCGGTGCTGCGCCTCGCCTGGTCCGACGGCGGACGCCGATCCGGCACGGCCACGCTCGAGCCCGGCTCCCGCCTCGTGCTCGCCCGCCGCATGAGCCTCCCGGAGGCCGAGCCGTTCGTGGTCGAGCGCATCGACGGCTCGACGTACGTCTTCGTGCGCCTGCCCTACGTGAGCGACCCGGCGCTCGTCGTCACCGCGACGGCGCACCAGCCCGTCGTCCACCGGGGCCAGCGGGCCAACGGCGCGATCGTCGAGCTGACGACGCCGTCGGGCGGGTCGAGCACGCCCGCCCCCGGCCAGCGGATCTCGCTGACCTCCAGCGGCAGCCGGGTCGAGCTGCGCTTCCCCGACCTCACGTTCGCCGTGGTCGTCGAGTTCGACCCGCCGGACGCGGACGCGGGCGGCACCGGCACGCTGCAGCTCGGCCTGGACACCCTCGAGGCCGACGACACCTGGCTCGTCGCCGCGCTGGCCGTGGCCCTGTCCCCCGACCACGGCGTCGTGGCCCACGGCGACCTCAAGCGCGCGTACGCGCTGTGGCGCGGCATCGAGGTGCCGAGCGACGGCGCGTTCGACCGCAACCTGCTGCGGCCGGCGCTCGAGTCGCGCACCGCCGAGCCACCCGGGCCGCGCCTGAACAAGATCGTGCTGCTCGTCGACCGCTGCCGTCGCACCTCGGAGTTCCCGCAGCGCCTCCTGCGCGACGTCCGCGAGCGGCTCGACCGGCTGCGGTGACTCAGCCGAGCTGGAACGGGTCGCGCGTGCCGCCCGTCAGCTCGACCAGCACCGACTTGTTCTCGAGGTACTCGTTGACGGCCTCGACGCCGTTCTCGCGGCCGATGCCCGACAGCCCGAACCCGCCGAACGGCATGTTGGGCGTGACGACGCGGTAGGCGTTGATCCACACGGTCCCGGCGCGCAGGCGCGCGGCGACGCGGTGCGCCCGGTGCACGTCCTTGGTCCACACGGCGCCCGCCAGGCCGTAGGGGGTGTCGTTGGCCAGGCGCAGGGCCTCGTCCTCGTCGGTGAACGAGTACGCCGACAGCACCGGGCCGAACACCTCCTCCTTGACGATGGTGTTCTCCGGTCCGGCCAGCACCACCGTCGGCTCGACGAACAGCCCACCGAGCTCGGCGCTGGGCTCGCCACCGCAGGCGATGGTCGCGCCCTCGGCGCGCGCGCCGTCCAGGAACTCCAGCACCTTCTCGTACTGCGGACGGTTGGCGACCGGCCCCATCTCGGTGTCGGCGTCGGTCGGGTCACCGAGCGTGATCGAGCGGGCCCGCTCGACCACCTTGGCGACGAGCTCGTCCTTGACGCTCTCGTGCACGATCAGGCGCGAGCCGGCCATGCAGGTCTGGCCGGTGGCCGCGAACACACCGGCGACCAGGCCGTTGGCCGCGGCGTCGAGGTCGGCGTCGGCGAAGACGATCTGCGGGCTCTTGCCGCCGAGCTCGAGGGTGATCTTGTTGATGTTGGCCACGGCGGCCTGCGCGACCTTGGCGCCGGTGGCCGTCGAGCCGGTGAAGGCGACCTTGTCGACGCCGCGGTGGCCCGCGAGCGCCTCGCCGGTGGAGCGGTCCCAGCCCGTCACCACGTTGAGCACGCCCGCAGGGAGCCCCGCCTCGTGCAGCACCTGGGCGAAGGCGACCGTCGAGGCCGGCGAGTGCTCCGACGGCTTGACCACCGCGGTGCACCCCGCCGCGAGCAGCGGGGCGAGCTTGAACGTGAGGAGCAGCAGCGGGCTGTTCCACGGGGTGATGCAGCCGACGACGCCCACCGGCTCGCGCACCGTGTAGCCGAAGTAGTTCGGGTTCACCGGCGGCACGGTGCGGCCCTCGAGCTTGTCGGCGAGCCCGGCGAAGTACCGGTACCAGCCGCCGAGGCCGAGCAGCTGGCCGCGCATCTCGCGCATCAGCTTGCCCGAGTCGCGCACCTCGAGCAGGGCGAGCCGCTCGGCGTTCTCGGTGATCGCGTCCGCGACCTTGTGCATGATCGCGGCTCGCTCGAAGCCGGTCTTGGAGCCCCACTCGCCGTCGAACGCGGCGCGGGCCGCGGCCACGGCGACGTCGACGTCCTCGGGGCCGCCGTCGGCCACCGTCGCCCACGGCGCGCCGGCGTACGGGTTCTGCGACTCGAAGGTGCGGCCCGAGATCGCGTCCACGCTCCGGCCGTCGATGAACAGCTGGAAGGTCTCGAGCCTCTCGGCGGTGCTGGCGGACACGGCGGTCTCCTGTCGTCGGCGGGGACGCCGCCGGCGCGCGGACGTCCTCCGCCGACGCTAGGAGGCCGTCGTCGCCTGGGCTATCCGCTGCGTGCCCACCGAGGTCCGCTCAGCGCAGCGCTCCCGCGTCAGCGGGCCAGGGTGGCGCTGGGCAGCTCGTCGAACTGCTCGCGGTACTGCTGGGCGAACCGCGACTGGTGGAAGAACCCCCACCGCGTCGCGACGTCGGTGACGCGCGACTCCTGCGGGTCGCTGCGGAGTAGCTCGGCCCGGACTCGGCCCAGCCGGACCCGCCGGACGTAGGCCATGGGCGACTCGCCCAGGTGCTGCTGGAACGAGGCGTGCAGGGTGCGGACGCTGACGCAGCCGACGCGCGCGAGCAGCTCGGGGGTGAGCTCGTCGTCGGCGTGGTCCTCGACGTAGCGCACGACCGGTGCGAGGCGTCCCAGCCGCCTGGCGTCCTCGCGGCCGAGGAGCGCGTCGGAGTACTGGTGGCGCCCCGCGCGCAGCAGCGACGTGAGGACGTACGCGTCGAGCTGGGCGCGGGCCAGCGGCACGTCGCGCACCCCGCCCGGGCGCTCGAGCTCGGTGGCCAGGAACTCCACCGCGCGGAGCAGCGCCGCGCCGGCGTCGGAGGACAGGTCGAGCCCGAAGTCGAAGTCGACGACGTCGACCACGGGGCGTCCGATCAGGTCGGACAGGTGCGACTCCAGGCTGCTGCGCGACACCTTGAGGATCAGCTGCTCGGCGTCGGGCGACCACCGCACGGTGTTGGCCTGCTGGGGGTTGAGGACCAGGCCACGTCGCTGGGCCGGGGTGTGCTCGCGCGTCCCGTCGCTGCGCGACGCCCACGTGGCGCCGGTCATCTGGAGGTTCACGTGGTACCACTGCTCGGCCGCGGGCATCCGCAGCTCGGTCTCGGCCTGGTACGTCAGGTAGCCCAGCGTCAGGCAGCGGTCCTCGGTGGCGTTGAGGCGCATGTCCATCGCGTCCTCGGGGCCGTCGAGCTCGTGCGGCAGATAGACGCGGGTGACGGCGTCCCGGGCCTCCTCCAGGCTGCGCGTCGCCATCACCGGGTCGGAAGCGAGGTACTCCGTCGTCATCTGCGGGTTTCCTCCTCGAGACCGTGACGCTCGTCACGAACCTTAGCCAACCGGACCACGCGGCGCGGGTCGGACCGGGCGACCGCTGCTGCGGTATCCGGCCTGTGCACCCCGTCAGCCGTTGACTGCACAATCGTGTCCCGACCCTGGCGTCCACGGGGCCCCGCGGGCACCATCTGGCCATGGACTACGCCGAGGCCCGCACCGCCTTCTTCGCCGACCGCACCGGGGAGACCCGTTCCCTGGACTGGACCACCCCCGCCCGGAGCCTGCGCGACGCCATCGAGCCGCTCGCCACGATCTGCTTCTGGAGCGAGCCCGCGTACGACGCGTACGCCGGCCTCGGCCTGGACTTCCTGCAGGGCTACGTCTACGGCCGCGGCTCCGTGCTGGGCGAGGCCGAGCCGCAGGTCGTCGCCGCGGCGTTCGGCGTCTTCGAGCCGGGCCTGGTCGTCGAGGTGTTCACCTCCGGCCTGGAGGCGGTGGGCGTCGCGGAGATGCGTGCGGCCAAGGAGCGCGGCTCGATCGAGGCGCTGCGCGAGTGCATCGGCGAGCCGGACGACCTCGCGGACGTGGTCGCGGTGCTGCGACGCGCAACCGACGCCGCGAGCCCCACGGGGCGGGCCCTGCACGCCGGGCTCACCTCGCTGCCGTGGCCCGACGACCTCGTGGGACAGCTGTGGCACGCGTGCTCGATCCTGCGCGAGCACCGCGGCGACGGGCACCTGGCCGCGCTGGTCGCCGCCGGCCTCGACGGTGTCCAGGCCAACCAGCTCACCGAGCTCTGGGTCGGGTGGGAGCCCCTGGCGTACACCGGCTCGCGGGCCTGGAGCCCCGAGGCCATGGAGGCCGGGATTACGGCGCTCGAGGCACGGGGGCTCGTCGCGGACGGCGGGCTCACCGCGGCCGGTGTCGAGCTGCGCGAGGAGCTGGAGCGGGCCACGGACCGGTCGGTGCAGCCGGTGGTCGACGCGCTCGGCGACGACCTCGTCCCGGTGGTCGAGCGCCTCGACGCGTGGGCCTTGCAGGTGGTCGAGCGGGGCTGGTTCCCGCCCGACCCCTACAAGCGGGCCGCGGGCTGACGGCGCGGCCCCTAGGGGCTGACGACCACCTTGATCGCGCCGTCGGACTTCGACGACGCGACGTCGAAGGCCTCGACGACCTGGTCGAGCGAGAACCGGTGCGTCACCAGCGGGTCGAGGTCGAACCGGCCGCTGCGCACCAGCTCCAGGCTGCGCTCGTACTGCCCGCGTCCGCCGTTGCCGCCGATGCCGAACACCGTCAGCGTTTTGGCCATGATGGGGATGACGGGCAGCGGCGGCAGGTCGTTCGCCCAGCCGATGTGGGCGACCTTGCCCTCCTTGCGCACCAGCTCGAGCACCATCGCCGACGACGACGGGAACCCCGACGTCTCGATGACGATGTCGGCGCCCACGCCGTCGGTCAGGTCGAGGACGGCCTGCGCCACGTCGGTCTTGGTCACGTCGAGGCAGTCGGTCGCGCCGTAGGCGCGCGACACCTCGAACGGCGCCTCGCGGGCGTCGGTGACGATCAGCCGACCGGCTCCCGACAGCGCGCACAGCCGCGTCAGCGCCAGGCCGATCGGTCCCTGCCCGAGGACGACGACCGTCTCGCCGAGCATGATGTTCAGCCGGTCGACGGTGTTCAGGCCGACCGCGAGCGGCTCGAGCAGCGAGGCCTGCCACGCCTCGACGCCCTCGGGCCGGGGCACCAGGCTCACCTGCGGCACGGTGACCTTCTCGGTCAGGCAGCCGTCGGACCACAGGCCGATCAGCTTCTTCTTCTTGCAGTCGGCCAGCTTGCCCGCGCGGCAGACGTCGCACTCCTCGCACGGCAGCGAGGGCTTGACCGCGAACGGCTGCCCGATCAGCTCGGTGGGCACGCCCTCGCCGACGGACTCGACGCGGCCGGCGAAGTCGTGGCCCGGCACCCGCGGGAACGGCGTGTCGATGCGTCCGTCGTACTGGTGCACGTCGGTCCCGCACAAGGAGGCCGACTCGACCTTCACCACGACCCAGCCGGGTCGTGCCTCGGGCTCGGGGCGGTCCTGCAGCTCGACCTGCTCGATCCCGGTCAGCACTGCTGCACGCATCTCAGATCCCCTCCGGCCCGAACTCGCGGTCGCGCATGATCTCGAACGCCTGGTCGGTGTGACCGGCGGCGTGCCCGATGATCAGCGGCGTCCACTCCTCGACGGTCATGGTGCCGAGGTCGGGGATCGTGACGGTGCGCGCGAGCACCTCGGGCGAGATGGCGGCCGCGGCGGTGGCGAGCGTGCGGCGGGTGCTGGCGAGCTGCTTGCGGGCGAGCTCGACCGTCGGCGGCGGGTAGCCGACCATGTCGTGGCCGACCTCCTCGCGGAAGAAGAAGTCCAGGTCCGGGTCGGACTCGAGCCGCTTGATGTCACCGAGCCACAGGATCGAGCACATGTTGATGTGCGAGCAGACCTTGGCCACCGTCCAGCCGCCGTCGCGGTGGGCGCGGTGGAGGTCGCCGTCGTCGATCTGCGCGAGCGCGTCGTCGAGCCGGCCGAGGGCGACGTCGGCGTCGTCCACCGCCGTCCGGATGGCCTCGGGCACCTGCTGGTCTGACATGTCCACGCTCCTTGTGGGTCGGCGCGGGCGGAGAGGTCCCCACCCGCTCAGAGCGTCGCCGATGCCGCGGCCCGTCGATATCCCTCCACCGCACGGGCGTGTCCGCTGAGTGCGCTGAGGCCGGCCGTAGGGAAAAATCGACGACGGATCTGGACGGGACCGACCGCAGGTCCGACAGGAGGACAGACGCCATGTAGCGGCCACCGTACGAACGACCCCGGTTGCTCTGCGGAGAGATTCTTCGACGCGCAGCGCCGCTAACCTATTTGCATGTCCGATGGTCTCGTCCGTTGCATCTGGTGCGGCGATCCTGCGACCACCCGAGAGCACAGGTTCAAGAAGACACAGTTGAATCGCATGCTCCAGGAAAGCAGTCACCTCATTTTTGAAGGAGGAGACCATCCGACGCGAATCAACGGGGCAAGGGCTTCCGCTATGAAATTTCCGATGAGCCTGTGCGCAACATGCAACAACGTTCGCAGCCAGCCCTTCGATCAGGCTTACGACGATTTCGCCGCGTTTGTCTGGGACAACCCCGAGTATTTCAGAGCGGCGGCGATTGACTGGGCCTCGGTTCTTGCTGGAGGGATCGAGAGGGCGAGTGACCTTTGCGCCTACTACGTCAAGAACTTCATGTGCCGTATTGCTGAGACCGGCCACTCCGTGCCCACGGAACTAGTTGACTTCTTGAATCGCGAGGGGCCGATGCCGAACGCGACCATAGTTCCCTATAAAGATTTCACGGGATACGACACGTGGCGCGCCTTGGGTTTGTCAGCACATGGGAGCCAACACCCTTATGCTAATCGAATGTTCTCGCCCCACCTGACGGGCGATCGCCCGCTAGACGCATTCGTGTGCGAGTTGCAGGACGGCCCTGTTGGAGTCATGTTCTGGTGGGACCGACATACTGAAACGGGAATAAACTCGTTCTTCCAGGACCGTGCGCCGCTCAGGGACCGCCGCGATCTCCCATATCCAGAATTGCATGAACCCTACTGGGCTACCTACACCCACTTGGGCGGGCAATAGACCCTTCAAATAGGGCCGCAGAGGACTGAGCTTCCAGCAAAACGAAGCCGCCCCTGGCCTGCGATGTCGCAGTCCAGAGGCGGTGTTGTTCGGTCGGGCTGACAGGATTTGAACCTGCGACCCCCTGACCCCCAGTCAGGTGCGCTACCAAGCTGCGCCACAGCCCGAACGGCCCGCGTGGTGCGTCGTGCGAGCCGGGTGAAACCCTACCGCAGCCGGTGCCGACCACCGACATCGGCTCCGGCCCTGCGGCAGGTCAGCGCTTGCGCTTCTCGCGCGGACGCTGCTGCACGTGCACGGGGGTGCCGACGAAGCCGTACTCCTCGCGCAGGCGACGCTCGACGAACCGCAGGTACTGGTCCTCGAGCTTGCCGGTGGTGAACAGGACGAACGTCGGCGGGGCCACCTGGGCCTGGGTGCCGAACAGGATGCGGGCCTGCTTGCCGCCGCGCACCGGGTGCGGGTGCTCGGCCACCAGGCGGCCGAGGAACTGGTTGAGCAGCCCGGTCGGGACGCGTGTCTCCCAGCCGTCGAGGGCGGCGTTCAGGGCGCGCTCGAGGCGGTCGACGTGCCAGCCGGTGCGGGCCGTGATGTTGATGCGCGGGGCCCACTGCACCTGCACGAGGTCGCGCTCGATCTCGCGGTCGAGGTAGTAGCGGCGCTCGTCGTCGACGAGGTCCCACTTGTTGAACGCGATGACGAGCGCGCGGCCGGCCTCGATGACGTTGCCGATGATGCGCAGGTCCTGCTCGCTGATCGACTCGCTGGAGTCGACCACCATGACGGCCACCTCGGCGCGCTCGATGGCGCCGGCGGTGCGCAGGCTGGCGTAGTACTCGTGCCCCGAGGCCTCCTTGACCCGCTTGCGGATGCCGGCGGTGTCGATGAAGGTCCAGGGCTCTCCGCCCATGGTGATGATCTCGTCGACGGGGTCGACGGTGGTGCCGGCGACGCTGTCGACGACGACGCGCTCGGAGCCGGCGAGCTTGTTCAGCAGGCTGGACTTGCCGACGTTGGGCTTGCCGACGAGCGCGATGCGGCGGGGGCCCTCGGGTGCGTCCCAGTCCTCAGGCGGCGGCTCGGGCAGCGCCTCGAGGATCGAGTCGAGCATGTCGCCGCTCCCCCGGCCGTGCAGGGCCGAGACGGCGATCGGCTCGCCGAGGCCGAGGTTCCACAGCGTGGCGGCCATCGCCTCGCCGCGGGCGTCGTCGACCTTGTTGGCCGCGAGCACCACGGGCTTCTGCGCGCGGCGCAGCACCTTGACGACGGCCTCGTCGCTGTCGGTGATCCCGACGGTGGCGTCGACGACGAACAGCACCGCGTCGGCGACCGTGACGGCCACCTCGGCCTGCGCGGCGATCGACTGCGCGAGCCCCTTCGCGCCGGGGTTCCAGCCGCCGGTGTCGACGACGGTGAAGGCGCGGCCGTTCCAGATCGCGTCGTACGAGACGCGGTCGCGGGTCACGCCCGGGACGTCCTGGACGACGGCCTCACGACGGCCGATCATGCGGTTGACCAGCGTCGACTTGCCGACGTTGGGCCGTCCGACGACGGCGAGGACCGGCACCCGGCCCTGGGCCTGGGCGCCGACCTGGGTCGGCTCGTCGGTGGTCATGCTGTGCTCCCTGCTGCGCTGGACGGTGGTGGCTCCCTGCGCACGCGGCGGCCGCGGCACGCGGTGCGCGAGGAGACGCCCCGGGAGACGTCACCGGGGACCAAACCCCCATCCTACGGGTTCAGCGCACGGCCTCCACCATCCGCACGATCTCGCCGACGACCTCGTCGAGGGTGAGGTGCGTGGTATCGACGACGGTGGCGCCGTCGGCCTGCTTCAGCGGGGACGCCGCGCGTCCGGAGTCGAGCGCGTCGCGGCGGGCGAGGTCGGCCTCGGTGGCCGCCACCTGGGCGCTGTCGCCGCCCTGCTCGGCGGTGCGACGGGCGGCACGGGCCGCCGCGTCCGCGATCAGGTACACCTTCACCGGCGCGTCCGGGGCCACGACGGACGCGATGTCGCGGCCCTCGACGACGATGCCGCCCTCGGCCGCGGCGATGACCGCGCGCTGCTGCGCGACCAGGCGCTCGCGGATCTCGGCCACGGCGCTCACCGCGCTGACCGCGCCGGTGACCTCGGGGCCGCGGATCGGCCCCGAGACGTCCGTGCCGTCGGCGTGCACCACCGGTGCGGACGGATCGGTGCCGACGACCACGTCGACGTCGGCCGCCGCCTTGGCGATCGCGGCGGCGTCGTCGAGGTCGGCACCCGACTCGAGCACCGCCCACGTCATCGCGCGGTACATCGCCCCGGTGTCGAGGTACGGCCAGCCCAGGGCGGTCGCGACCCCCCGGGCGGTGCTGGACTTGCCGGAGCCCGAAGGTCCGTCGACGGCGACCACGATCGCGTTCACGTGCTGCTGCTCTCCCTCGTTCATCGGTGGGCCGACCAGCCCTTGGCCGACAGCGACGCCACCAGGACGTCGGCGCTGTCGGGTCGCACGCCCACCTCGACGACGCCCACGGGGCGGGCGACGTCGTGGTCGATGCGCAGGTCCTCGATGTTGACGCCCGATTCTTCCGCATCGACGAACAGCCGGGCCAGCTCGCCCGGTCGGTCGGGCACGCGGACGTAGACGGTGGCGTCGACGCGCTCGGGCGCGCCGTGCTTGCCCGGCAGCCTGGACGTGCCCGCCACGCCGCGGGCGAGCACCTGCGACAGCGCGTCGTCCGGCGACGACAGGCCGTCGATCAGCCGGTCGATGTCGTCGCGCACCGACGTGAGCAGCGCGGCGATCGGCTCGGCGTTGCCGCGCACGATCTGGGTCCACAGCGCGGGGTCGCTCTCGGCGATGCGGGTGACGTCGCGCAGGCCCTGCCCGGCCAGCGCCAGGTGCTCGGCGGGCGCGTCGCCCAGCTGGGCCGCGGTCACCACCGACAGCAGGTGCGGCAGGTGCGAGACGCGCGCGACGGCGGCGTCGTGGTCGACAGGGTCCATGAGGACGGCGCTCGCGCCGCAGGTGACGGCCAGCTCGAAGACCGTCTCGGTGGCGCGGTGCCGCGACGCCGGGTGCGGCGTGACGGCCCACACCCGTCCGCGGAACAGGTCGGCGGTGCCGGCACCGGGCCCGGAGCGCTCGCTGCCGGCCATCGGGTGCCCGCCGACGTAGCGCGACAGGTCGACGCCCGACGCGTCGGCACGGCGCAGCGGGGCGGCCTTGACGCTGGCGACGTCGGTGACCACCGCGTCGGGCCAGTCGGCCAGGGCGCCGACGACGACGTCGCCGACCGCGTCCGGCGGCACCGCGACGACCACCAGCTCGACCTCGGACGGCGCGTCCGTCGTGCCCGCGCCGAGCGCGGCGGCGGTGGCGGCGTTGTCGTCGGACAGGTCGCTGAGGTGCACCGCGACGCCGGCCTGGGTCAGGGCCAGGCCGACCGAGGTGCCCAGCAGGCCGCAGCCGACCACCAGCACCGGGCCGCGCAGGACGGTCGCGCGGCTCACAGCTGGACGCTGTCGAGCAGCGCGCCGAGCTCGTCGGCACGCAGCTCGCGGGTCTGGCCCGGCTTGAGCTGGCCGAGCTTGACCGGCCCGAACTGGGTGCGGGTGAGCTCGAGCACGGGGTGGCCCACAGCGTCGAGGACGCGGCGGACGACGCGGTTGCGTCCCACGTGCAGGTCGAGCTCGACGAGGGTCTGCGAGCCGTGCTGGGCCTTGACGCGGAAGCGGTCGACGGGCACGAAGCCGTCGTCGAGCTCGATGCCGGCCGACACCCGGCGGACGGTCTCGGGCAGCACCTCGCCGTCGACGAGCGCGACGTAGCGCTTGGTCACCTCGTAGGACGGGTGCGCCAGGCGGTGACCGAGGTCGCCGTGGTTGGTGAGGAGCAGCAGGCCCGAGGTGTCGGTGTCGAGGCGGCCGACGTGGAACATGCCGGTGCCGGCGTCCTTGACCGCGTCGCCGACGGTGGGTCGACCCTGCGGGTCGGACATCGTGGTGACGACCCCGACGGGCTTGTGCAGCACCACGTGGACGTGGTCGCCGGGCGGCGGCAGGCGCTTGCCGTCCACGCGCACCACGGCGGTCTCGGGATGCACGCGCGCGCCCATGGTGGTGACGATCTCGCCGTCGACCTCGACCCGGCCGTCGGCCATCAGCTGCTCGCTCCCCCGGCGGCTCGCGACGCCCGCCCGGGCCAGCAGCTTCTGCAGGCGGATGCCGCCCTCGATCTCGGTCACGGGTGCTGCTCCTGCGGGGGCTCGGTGGTCTCGGACTCGGTGGTCTGCGGCTCGGTGATCTCGTCGGCGGGGGCGGGCAGCGGCTCGGCCAGCACCTCGGGCTCGTCGTCGACGTCGCCCATCGCGGGCAGGAACGGGGCGATCTCGGGCAGCTCGTCCAGGCTCGCCAGCCCCATGCGCTCGCAGAAGTAGGCGGTGGTGCCGTAGAGCGTGGCGCCGGACTCGGCGTCGTGACCCACCTCGGCCACGAGACCACGGGTGACGAGCGTGCGCATCACGCCGTCGACGTTGACGCCGCGGATCGCCGACACGCGGGCGCGGCTCACCGGCTGGCGGTACGCGACCACCGCGACGGTCTCGAGCGCGGCCTGCGTCAGGCGGGCCTGCTGGCCGTCGAGGACGAAGCGCTCGACCGCGGGCGCGAACGCCTCGCGCGTGTAGAAGCGCCACCCGCCGGCCACGTGGCGCAGCTCGAAGCCGCGGCCGTCCTCGTCGTACGAGGCGGCGAGCCCGACGAGCGTCTCCTGCACGTCGGTGGGCGGGTGGCCCACGGCCTGGGCGAGGACGAGGTGGTCGAGCGGCTGGTCGGCGACCATCAGGACCGCCTCCAGCGCCGGTGCGAGCGGCAGCAGCTCGAGCTCGAGCTCGTCGGGGTTCTGGGTCTCGGTCATGGGGTGCCCTCAGCATCCTCGGTGGGGGTGGGGTCGGGGCCGTCGGGCAGCTGGTCGTCGTCGAACTCCGCGCCGACCTCGATCTCGCCCACCTCGTCCGACGCGGTCCAGCGGATCGTCAGCTCGCCGAGGGGGGTCACCTGGTCGAAGCCCACCACGCCCTCGCGGAACAGCTCGAGCAGGGCCAGGAAGCGGGCCACGCGCGTCAGGGTGTCGGGGGCGTCGGCGGTGAGCGCCCGGAACGTCACGGTGCCGGCCGCACGGAGCCGGTCGACGACCACCACGGCCTGCTCGCGCACGCTCACCTGCGGCGCGTGCAGGTGCGCCAGCGACAGGACCGGCACCGGCCGCGGCGTCATCGCCTTGGCCGCGAGCGCGGCGAGCTCCTCGGGGCCGATGCTGATCAGCACCTCGGGCAGCAGGCTCGCGAAGCGGGCGTCGAGGCCCACCGACCGCGGGTAGCGGCGCTGCTCGGACGCGAGCCGGGCGGCCACGACGGCGGCCACCTGCTTGAACGCGCGGTACTGCAGCAGCCGCGCGAACAGCAGGTCGCGGGCCTCGAGCAGCGCGAGGTCCTCCTCGTCCTCCACCTCGGCCTGCGGCAGCAGGCGTGCGGCCTTGAGGTCGAGCAGCGTGGACGCGACCAGCAGGAACTCGGTGGTCTGCTCGAGGTCGCCGTCGGCGCCCATCGCCTTGATGTGCGCGATGAACTCGTCGGTGACCGTCGACAGCGACACCTCAGTGACGTCGAGCTTGTGCTTGGAGATCAGCCCGAGCAGCAGGTCGAACGGGCCCTCGTAGACGTCGAGGTGGACGTCGAACGAGCCCCGCGGGGTGATCGCGACGCCGTCGGCGTCGGTGACGGCGAGGTCGCCCGAGGCGTCGAGGTCGGCCACCGCGGTCACGGCTTCTGCAGGCGGCGCGCCAGCTCGCCGTCGAGCCCCTGCTCCTCGTAGTCGGCGAGCGCCATCGCGATCGCGGCACGCACCAGGCGTCCGCGGTCGACGCCCTGCCCGAGCGCGCGGCGCAGCAGCAGCCGGGTCTGCTCGATCTCCAGCAGCTCGTCGGCGGTGACGTAGACCGTCATCTTCTCGTCGTGCTTGACCCGGCCCGAGCCCACGCGGGGCTCCTCGGACGCGGCGGGCTCGGCGACGGGCGCCGGGGCGGGCGGGTCGGGGACGGCCGTGGGGCGGAACAGCTCGTCGGCCCCCGGCAGGCTCACGCGCCGGGGCACCGGGCCAGCACCTCCCTGGCGAGCTGGCGGTACGACTCCGAGCCGGCCGACGTGGTGGCGTAGGACAGGATCGGCTCGCCGGCCACGGTGGCGTCGGAGAACTTGACCGTGCGGCGGATGACCGTGTGGAACACCGCGTCGCCCCAGCCGTCGACGAGCGTCTGCAGCACCTCGCGGCCGTGCAGCGTGCGGCCGTCGTACATGGTGCCGAGCAGCCCGACGATCTGGAGGTCGAGGTTGGTGCGGTCGCGGACCTTCTCGATCGTCTCCTTGAGCAGCGCGACGCCGCGCAGCGCGAAGTACTCGCACTCGAGCGGGATGATGACGCCGTCGGCGGCCGTCAGCGCGTTGACGGCGAGCAGGCCGAGCGAGGGCTGGCAGTCGATGAGGATGACGTCGTACTCGCTGCGGGCCTGTCGCAGCACCCGGGCCAGCGTCTGCTCACGGCCCACCTCGGTGACCAGGCGCATCTCGGCGGCCGAGAGGTCGATGTTGGACGGCAGCAGGTCGACGCCGTCGGTGCGCGTCTTGAGCAGCACGTCGCCGAGGGCCACGTCGGGCTCCATCAGCAGGTGGTAGACGCTGAGCTCGAGCTCGTGGGCGTGGAACCCCAGGCCGACCGTCAGCGAGCCCTGGGGGTCGAAGTCGACGAGCAGCACCCGTCGTCCGGTCTCGGCGAGCGCGGCGCCGAGGTTGATCGTCGTCGTGGTCTTGCCGACGCCGCCCTTCTGGTTGCACAGCGCGAGGACGAGCGCGCGGTCACGGGTGGGGGCGCCCGGCTCGGGGATCACCGGCATCGGGCGGCCCGTCGGGCCCATCGCGGGCACCTGGCCGATGGGGAGCGTCCCGTCGGACGCCTCGTTCGGGAGCTGGTCCATGGGGTTCTCGTGTCTCTCGCGCGGGTCGGACGGGGTGCGCCGACGACGTCTGCGCTGTCGATTTGTCGACTCGCCGCCCGGCTGGGACCGACTGTAGACCCCGGTCCTCACCCGTCCGCGCGCGGCACGCCGCGTCAGCCCAGGGCGCGAGGGTGACTGGTCGCGTAGACCTCGCGGAGGCGCTCGATCGTGACCAGCGTGTAGACCTGCGTGGTGGTCACCGACGCGTGCCCGAGCAGCTCCTGGACGACGCGGACGTCGGCGCCGCCGTCGAGCAGGTGCGTGGCGAACGAGTGCCGCAGGGTGTGCGGCGAGACGTCGACGCCGAGCTCGGCGCGGTCGGCGGCCTGCACGAGCACCGACCAGGCGCTCTGGCGCGACAGGCGCCCGCCGCGGGCATTGAGGAACACCGCGGCGCGCTCCCTGCCCGGCTGGGCGAGGTCGCCGCGCGCACCGCCGAGGTAGCCGACGAGCGCGTCGGCGGCGTACGAGCCGAGCGGGACGACGCGCTGCTTGCTGCCCTTGCCGCGCAGCAGCACCGACCCCGACTCCAGGTCGACGTCGTCGACGTCGAGGCCCACGGCCTCCGAGATGCGGGCGCCGGTGCCGTAGAGCACCTCGAGCAGGGTGCGGTCGCGCGCGGCGAGAGCGGTGCCGGGTGCGGCGGCGGCCGTGAGGAGCGCCTCCACCTGCTCCACGCTGATCGCCTTGGGCAGCCGCTTGGCCGGCGCGGGCGGGCGCACCGACGCCGACGGGTCGACCGTCGTCAGGCCCTCGCGGAGCACGAACTTGTGGAACCCGCGAGCGGCGACCACGGTGCGCGCGGCGCTGCTGGCCCCGAGCGGCGGGTGGTCCTCGTCGCCCTCGCGCAGGTGCGCGAGGAAGTCGGTGACGTCGGCCTCGGCGACGCCGTCCGGCGACTCGATCCCCCGCGAGCGCAGGAACGAGCGGTAGCGGCGCAGGTCGCGGCGGTAGGAGCTGAGCGTGTTGGCGGCGAGCCCGCGCTCGACCCCGAGGTGCCCGAGGTAGTCCTCGACGGCCCGCCCGAGCGCGTCCGGCGTGGACGGTGGGCGGGTGGTCGTCGCGGCGGTGGACGTCAGGCGAGGATCTCCTCGGGCGTGGTCGCGGAGAGGCCGAGGGCGTCGGCGACCGGCTGGCTGGTGACCTGCCCACCATAGGTGCTCAGGCCCTTGCGGAGGCTCTCATCGGCCCGGAGCGCCGCGCGCCAGCCCTGGTTCGCGAGCTTCATCGTGTACGGCAGCGTGACGTTGGTCAGCGCGTGCGTGGAGGTGTGCGGCACGGCGCCGGGCATGTTGGCCACGCAGTAGAACACCGACTCGTGCACGCGGTAGGTCGGGTCGGCGTGCGTGGTGGGGCGGGAGTCCTCGAAGCAGCCGCCCTGGTCGATCGAGATGTCGACGAGGACGCTGCCCGGCTTCATCCGGCGCACCAGGTCGTTGCTCACCAGCGTCGGGGCCTTGGCGCCCGGCACCAGCACGGCGCCGACCACCAGGTCGGCCCCCAGCACGGCCTGCTCGAGCTGGAACGCGTTGGAGGTGACGGTCTGGATGCGTCCGCCGAACACCTGGTCGACGTGACGGAGCTTGTCGACGTCGAGGTCGAGCAGCGTGACGCGGGCGCCCATGCCGAGCGCGACGGTGGCGGCGTTGACGCCCGACACCCCGCCGCCGATGACGACGACGTCGGCCGCGTGCACCCCGGGCACGCCGCCCATGAGCACGCCGCGGCCGCCCTGGGAGCTCATCAGGTGGTAGGCGCCTGCCTGCGGGGCCAGCCGTCCGGCCACCTCGCTCATCGGCGCGAGCAGCGGGAGCGCGCCGGACGCGGTCTGCACGGTCTCGTACGCGATGCCGGTGACGTTCGCGGCGAGCAGCGCGTCGGTGCACTCGCGCGAGGCCGCCAGGTGCAGGTAGGTGAAGAGCACCTGGCCGTCGCGCATCCGGTGGAACTCCTCGGCGACCGGCTCCTTGACCTTGAGCACGAGGTCGCCGGCCGCCCAGGTGGCGTCGGCGTCGTCGGCGATCTTGGCGCCGGCGGCGCTCAGCTCGTCGTCGGTGATCGACGAGCCGGTGCCGGCGCCCGTCTCGACGGTGACCTCGTGCCCGGCCCGCACCAGCTCGTGCACGCCGGCGGGCGTGATCGCCACCCGGTACTCGTGGTTCTTGACCTCGCGGGGGACGGCGACGCGCATGGGGACTCCTGTGCTCGGTGACGGCTGTCCGTCCACCGTAGGCCGACTCTCGCCCCCTGTCGCCTGACGACCTGTCCACGTCCGTCCGGCTCGGCGGTCACTGTGTCCAGGGCGCACGGCTGTCGGTTTCCCAGGTTCACCTGGGAAACCGACGGGACCCCGGAGAACTCCCCATGGTCTCGTCGGAACACCAGGTGAACCTGGGATTCCGACGGCGGGTCAGGCGAGGCGGTGGGCGTGGGCGGCGAGGAGGCCGATCATCGTCATGCAGTCGCCGATGCGGCCCTCGAGGGCGGCGCGGACGGCGTCGTCGAAGGGCACCCACACGACGCCCATGTCGGCCTCCTCGCCCTCGCGGACGGTGCGGTCGGCGTCGGGGACGAGCGACAGGCCGCGGGCGAGGAACACCTCCCAGCGCTCGGCGGTGTAGCCGGGCGACGCGTGCGCGCGGTGCACCAGGGGCTCCCAGTGCTCGGCGACGAGGTCGGTCTCCTCGCCCAGCTCGCGCCTGGCGGCCTCGAGCGGGGACTCGCCCGGCACGTCGAGGACGCCGGCGGGCAGCTCGAGCAGCCGGTGCGCGACGGGGTGGCGGTACTGCTCGAGCAGCAGCACGCGGTCGTCGTCGTCGACCACCACGACGCCGACGGCGCCCTTGTGCTCGACCACCTGCCGGGTCAGCTCGTGGCCGTCCGGCGCCGTCACCCGGTCCTCACGCACCGACATGTACGACCCGTCGTACAACCGGCTGGACCCGGCGACGGGCCAGTGCTGCTCGCGGTCGCGCACCTGCTCGCCGGGCGCGGGGAGGAATCCCGGCAGGCTCGGGTGCGGCGCCCGGTCGGTGCTCACGCGGGAGCGTCGACGGCGGCGCGGTGACGGAACGAGCCGTCCTCGTCGACGGGCAGCCGCAGCTCACGCTGACGGTCCAGCGCCGCGCCCACCAGCCCCGCGAACAGCGGGTGCGGGCGGGTCGGACGCGACTTCAGCTCGGGGTGGGCCTGCGTGGCCACGTAGTACGGGTGCACGTCGCGGGGCAGCTCGACGTACTCCACGAGGGTGCCGTCGGGCGAGGTGCCGCTGAAGACGAGGCCCGCGTCCGCGATCTGGTCGCGGTAGGCGTTGTTGACCTCGTAGCGGTGCCGGTGGCGCTCGTCGACGTCGGTCGTGCCGTAGGCCTCGGCGACGACCGAGCCCTCCAGCAGGTGCGCCGGGTAGCGACCGAGGCGCATGGTGCCGCCGAGGTCGCCGGCTCCCTCGACGAACGCCTTCTGCTCGGCCATCGTCGCGATCACCGGGTGCGTCGTGGACGCGTCGAACTCCGTGGAGCTGGCGTCGGCGATGCCCGCGACGACGCGGGCGTACTCGATCACCATGCACTGCAGGCCGAGGCACAGGCCGAGCGTGGGGATGCCCTGCTCGCGGGCGTACGTCAGCGCGCCGAGCTTGCCCTCGATGCCCCGGATGCCGAAGCCGCCGGGCACGCAGACCGCGTCGACGTCGCCGAGCAGCTTCTGCGCACCGGCCGGGGTGGCGCAGTCGTCGGACGGCACCCAGCGCACCTGCACGCGCGAGCTGTGCGCGAAGCCGCCGGCGCGCAGCGCCTCGACCACCGAGAGGTACGCGTCGGGCAGGTCGACGTACTTGCCGACGAGCGCGACGGTGACGGTCTCGTCGGGGTCGTGCACCTCCTGCAGCAGCTCGTCCCACTGCGTCCAGTCGACGTCGCGGAACGGCAGGTGCAGGCGGCGGACGACGTACGCGTCCAGGCCCTCGGAGTGCAGCACCTTGGGGATGTCGTAGATCGACGGGGCGTCGAGCGCGGTGACGACGGCCTCGGTGTCGACGTCGCACATCAGCGAGATCTTGTTCTTGATGCTCGCGGGGATGAAGCGGTCGGAGCGGCAGACGATCGCGTCGGGCTGGATGCCGATCGAGCGCAGCGCGGCCACCGAGTGCTGGGTGGGCTTGGTCTTGAGCTCGCCCGACGGGCCGATGTACGGCACGAGCGAGACGTGCAGGAAGAACACGTTGTCGCGGCCGACGTCGTGACGCACCTGCCGCGCGGCCTCGAGGAACGGCTGGGACTCGATGTCGCCGACGGTGCCACCGATCTCGTGCAGGACGACGTCGACACCGTCGCCGCCCATCGCGAGCATCCGCTCCTTGATCTCGTTGGTGATGTGCGGGATCACCTGGACGGTGTCGCCCAGGTAGTCGCCACGGCGCTCGCGCGCGATCACCTCGGAGTACACCTGGCCGGTCGTGACGTTGGCGCGCCCCACCAGGTCGACGTCGAGGAAGCGCTCGTAGTGACCGATGTCGAGGTCGGTCTCGGCGCCGTCGTCGGTGACGAACACCTCGCCGTGCTGGAACGGGTTCATCGTCCCGGGGTCCACGTTGAGGTAGGGGTCGAGCTTCTGCATCGTCACGCTCAGGCCCCGCGACTTCAGCAGCCGTCCCAGGCTCGAGGCGGTCAGCCCCTTGCCGAGGGACGACGCGACGCCGCCGGTGACGAACAGGTGATTGGTCTGCACCGAAGCGGCCAAGGAGAGCTCCCGCGGTCGTAAGGCTTGGAGCACTCGCACGGCAACGGCGCGACCGATGATCCGGCCCTACCGAGGGCGAGTGCCCTCCACGGGATTCCAGCCTACCAACAGACCGGCGCGGACCTCAGGACCCGGTCGCTCCCGGCATGGCGCCGTCGGCGGCGTCGACCGCGCCGTACTGGCCCGCTCCGCCGTCGGACTGCTGACGCAGGGCGAGGACGGTCACGGCGGCGCCGGCGGGCGTCTCGGCGGTGTCGACCGTGGAGACGCTGGAGGCGGTGTCGCCGCCACGGACGCCGGCGACGGCGCCGTCGCCACGGGCCGAGGCGGGGTTGCCGGCCACGACGACGCCCTTGCTGGCCTCGTCCATGCCGCCGGCCAGGGCCGCGGCGACGTCGCCGGTGCCCGAGCCGTCGGGGTCGCCCGCGACGAGCACCGCGAGGGTGCCGCGCTCGGTGGGGGTCTTCTCGGCCTTGGCCAGGCCGGACTCGGTGAAGGCCGACGCGATCGTGGTGGCCGACTCGTCGACCGCGGCCGGGGTGTCGGCGTCGGTGAGGAACGCGCGCGCCAGGGCCGTGCCGACGCGTCCGTAGCTCTCGCCGCCGCTCGGCACGCCGTCGACGCCGCTGAGCGACTGGTCGGCGACGCCCTCGGCGAACTGGCGGCCCGACGGGTCGAGCAGCTTGGACGACAGCGCGACCTGCGAGGTGACCTTGCCGCCGGCGGCGGTGATGTCGCCGGTGACCTCGCGGACGGCCGAGCCGTCGGCACCGGGGAGCACGAAGACGGTGACACCGGCGCCGGAGAGCTGGTCCTTGATCAGCGCGGGCGCGACGCCGTCGGCGAAGTCGTCCTGGAACTGCCGCACCTGCTGGTCGGCGGCGGTCTGCGAGCGCGAGGCGGAGTCGTCGGCCGAGGCGAGGTCGGTGTCGAGGGCCCCGCCCAGCAGGCCGGCGCCGAGCGTGACGCCCACGGCCAGCGCGAGGAAGACCGCGACGAGGGAGACGATGTGGTACCGGAAGTCGATCACGGGAGGAGCTCCTGGATCCGGTCGACCAGCGAGGCGACGCCCGAGGTCACGGGCTCCAGCCAGTCGCTGCCGACGGGGGTGGTGGACAGGGCGAGGACGAGGGCGACGGCGGCCGCGAGGAGCAGCACCAGCAGCAGGCCCAGCCCGACCCGCGGGCGGTGGATCGTGGCGACGGCCTGGGCGTCGATCAGCTTGGAGCCGACGCGCAGCCGGGCCAGGAACGTGCTGGCCGACGACGAGCGTCCGCCGTCGAGGTACTCCACCAGGTTCGCGTGGATGCCGGCGGTGACGATGACGGTGGCGCCGCGGTCGTCGGCGAGGATCATCGCGAGGTCCTCGGCCGCTCCCCCGGCGCCGAAGCGCAGCACCTCGACGCCCAGGCGCTCGAGTCGCTCGGCGTCGGTGGTGCGTCCGGTGCGGCCGGTCTGCTCGACGACCTCGGCGCCGCAGCGCAGCACGCGGTCGGACAGGCCGTCGAGGTGGCCGACGACGACGTCCGGCTGCAGACCCGCCTCGAGCAGGACGTCGGCACCGCCCTCGACGCCCATGAGCACGGGCCTGTGCTCCTTGATGTAGTGCCGCAGCGCCCGCAGGTCGCGCGCGTGGCCGTGGCCGGCAGTGACCAGCACGACCGGACGGCCCTCGATGCGGGTGGTGAGCTCGGGCACGCCGACGCCGTCGAGGAGCAGCTCCTGCTCGCGGCGCAGGTGCTCGGACGCGTTGACGGTGAACGACTCGAGCTGGGTGGTCATGCCGGCGCGCGCGTCGGACTTGAGCGCGGCCACGCGGTGCGCGTCGAGCACGTCGCCGCTCACGCGGCTGCCGTCGGTGCGGCTGACGGTGCCCTCGTCGTCGATGACGACCTTGTCGCCCTCGGACAGGGTGCCGAAGACGCCGGCCCCCACGCGGTCGACGAGCAGGATGCCCGCGGCGGCGATCACCTCGGGGCCGAGGTTGGGGTAGCGGCCGGAGGTCGACGCGGAGGCGTTGACGACGGCGGCGACGCCGCAGCGCACCAGGGCCTCGGCGCTCTCGCGGTCGAGGTCGACGTGGTCGATCACCGCGATGTCACCGGGCTTGAGCCGTTTGGTGAGGTTCTTGGTCCGCCGGTCCATGCGCACGGTCCCGCTGGTGCCACCCGCGGCCGGCGCGGCGGGACGACGCAGGTTCGGAATCTTCATCGCCGTCACTGTGCCACGCGGGACAGGCGTGACGCGGGAGGCGCGACGGGCGTCAGCCCGGGCGTGTCAGGCGGCGCCGGCCCGGTCGACCGAGGCCATCTCGAGCAGCTCGGCGGCGTGGGCCTCGGCGGTGGCCGAGCCCTCGAGCCCGGCGAGCATCCGCGACAGCTCGGCCACGCGTCCGCCGTCGTCGAGGGCGGCGACGCCGCTGGTGGTGACGGTGCCGTCGTCGGACTTGACCACCAGGTAGTGCTGGTCGGCGAACGCCGCCACCTGCGGCAGGTGGGTCACGGCGATCACCTGGGCGTGCCGGGCCAGGCGCGCGAGGCGGCGTCCGACCTCGACGGCCGCCTTGCCACCGATGCCGGCGTCGACCTCGTCGAAGACGAACGTGGGGACGCTGGTGCGGTCGGCGACCACCACCTCCAGCGCGAGCATGACCCGCGACAGCTCTCCCCCGCTGGCGCTGCGGGCGAGCGACCGGGCGGCCGACCCGGCGTTGGCGGCGAGCAGCAGCTCGACCTTGTCGGCGCCGTCGGGCCCGAGGTCGTCGGCGCCGGGGACCTCGGGTGCCTCGACGGCGACCTCGACGCGCGCGTGCGGCATGGCCAGCGCGTCGAGCTCGTCGGACACCCGGGTGGAGAGGCTGTCGGCGCCGCGACGACGTGCGGCGGTGAGCTGCTGCGCGAGGTCGACGAGCCGGGCGAGGAGGTCGTCGCGCTCGGCCTCCAGCGCGGCGATGCGGTCGTCGTCGCCCTGCAGCTCGCCGACGCGGGCGGCGGACTCGCGCGCCCACTCCAGCACCTCGTCGAGACCGGGCCCGTACTTGCGCTGCAGGCCGGCCAGGGCGGCGCGGCGGTCCTGCACGACGGCCAGCCGGGCCGGGTCGACGTCGACCGAGCGGGCGTAGGACGACAGCTCGGCGGCGACGTCGGCGACCAGGAACCCCGCCTCGCCGAGCCGGGACGCGAGCGCGTCGAGCTCGGGGTCGTGCGCGCGGACGGCGTCGAGCTGGCTCTGCGCCGACGCGAGCAGCGACGTGACGTCGACCGCCGCCTCGCCGGTGGTGTCGTCGCCGGAGAGCAGCCCGTGCGCCCCGTCGGCGGCCAGGGCGAGGCCCTCGCCGTGGGCCAGGCGGTCCTCCTCGGCGCGGAGGTCGGCGTCCTCGCCCACCTGCGGGTCGACGGTGGCGACCTCGTCGAGACCGAAGGTGAGGCGGTCGAGCTCCTGGGCGCGCTCGCGGGCCTGGGTGACCAGCTCGGTGAGCGTGCGGGTGACCTCGGTCCAGCGGGCGTGCGCGGGCCGGTACTGCTCCAGCAGCGGCGCGACCTCGTCGCCGGCGAACGCGTCGAGCGCGCCGCGCTGGGCGGCCGGGCGGAGCAGACGGTGCTGGTCGGACTGGCCGTGGACGGCGACGAGCTCGTCGCTGATGCGTCCCAGCACCCCGGCCGGGACGGTGGCGCCGCCGACGTAGGCGCGCGAGCGACCCTCGCGCGAGACCGTGCGGCCGAGGATGACGCTGCCCTCGTCGAGCTCGCCGGCGGCGTCGTCGACGAGCTGGGCGACGCCGGGCACGTCGTCGACGCCCACCCGGGCCTCGACGCGGCTGCGTGCGTCGCCGTGGCGCACCAGCCCGGCGTCGGCGCGTCCGCCGCGCAGCAGGCCGAGCGCGGTGACGACCATGGTCTTGCCGGCGCCCGTCTCACCGGTGATGACGGTCAGACCGGGGCCGAGCTCGAGCTCGGCGTCGGCGATGACGCCCAGCGAGCTGAGCCGGATCTCCTGCCACATGGGCCTAGACCTCCTCGGGGATCGCGGCGACGGCGGCGTCGAGGGAGGCCTCGCGGCGCTCGGCGGCACCGCGCCAGCCGGCGACGGGGAGGTCGAACTTGCGGACGAGGCGGTCGGCGAACGGCGCCTGGTGCAGCCGGGCGAGGCGCACCGGCTGGTGAGAGCGCCGCACCTCGACGCGCGCGCCGGGCGGGAGGTCGAGGGTGCGGCGGCCGTCGCACCAGAGCACGCCGGTGGACGTGCCGGGGAGCACCTCGACGGCGAGCACCGAGCTCGGCGAGACCACCATCGGCCGCGCGAACAGGGCGTGGGCGCTGATCGGCACCATGAGCAGGGCCTCGACCTCGGGCCACACCACGGGGCCACCGGCGCTGAAGTTGTAGGCGGTGGAGCCGGTGGGCGTCGCGCACACGACGCCGTCGCAGCCCCAGCGCGAGACCGGGCGGTCGTCGATCTCGACGACGAGCTCGAGCATCCGCTCCCGCGCGCTCTTCTCGACCGAGGCCTCGTTGAGCGCCCAGCTGCGCTCGACGGTCTCGCCGTCGACGTTGACGCAGACGTCGATCGCGAGCCGCTCCTCGACGTCGTAGTCGCCGTCGACCACGCGGTCGACGGTGTGGCTGAGGTGGTCGACGTCGGCCTCGGCGAGGAACCCGACGTGCCCGAGGTTGACCCCGAGCAGGGGGGTGTCGTTGGGACGGGCCAGCTCGGCGCCGCGCAGGATGCTGCCGTCGCCGCCGAAGACCACGGCGAGCTCGCAGCCGGCGGACGCGCTGTCGTCGGCCTCGACGACGCGCAGCGACCCGGCGTCGTGGTGGCTGAGCCCCTCGGCGGAGTCGGCCAGGATGCGGACCTCGATGCCCGCCTCGCCCACCTGGCGGGCGAAGTCGGACGCGATGCGCGCGGCGGCCTCGCGTCCGGTGTGGACCAGCATCAGGATGGATCGGCGGGCTTCGCTCACGCGGGAGTCCTTCCGGTGTCGGGTCCGGCAGCGACGACGGCTGCGGCCTCGTCGGGGCCGGCGGTCGCCGCGTCGGTCCTGAGCCAGCAAAAGTACTCGACGTTGCCCGACGGCCCGGGCAGTGGGCTGGGGGCCAGCCCGGCGGTGCCCCACCCGAGGGCACCGGCGGCCGCGCACACGCGCTCGACGGCCTCGGCCCGCAGCCCCGGGTCGCGGACCACGCCCTTCTTGCCCAACCGCTCGCGGCCGACCTCGAACTGCGGCTTGACCATGAGCACCAGGTCGCCGCCGGGGCGCACCACCGACGTCAGCGCCGGAAGAACCACGCGCAGCGAGATGAACGACAGGTCGGACACGACGAGGTCGACCGGTCCCCCGATGGTGTCGACGTCGATCTCGCGGACGTTGGTGCGGTCGTGCACCTGGACGCGGGGGTCCTGCTGCAGCGACCAGACGAGCTGGCCGTACCCCACGTCGACCGCGACGACGCGCTCGGCGCCCCGCCGCAGCAGCACGTCGGTGAAGCCGCCGGTGGAGGCGCCGGCGTCCAAAACCCGGCGTCCCTCGACGGGGGCGAGCCCGAGCGGCTCCAGCACCTCGAGCGCGCCCAGCAGCTTGTGGGCGCCCCGCGACGCCCAGCCGGGGTCGTCGACGTCCTCGCGCACCAGCACGGCCTGGTCGGTGGAGACCCCGGTGGCGGGCTTGCTCGCGGGGGTGCCGTTGACGCTCACGCGTCCGGCGGCGATCAGCTCGGCGGCGTGGTCGCGCGAGCGGGCCATGCCGCGGCGCACCAGCTCGGCGTCGAGCCTCAGGCGTCGGGTCACGGTGCCTGCGGGGCCGGGGGCCCCTCGTCGCCCGCGTGGGTCAGGACGGCGCGCAGCTCGCCGTGGATCTGGTCGTAGACCTGCGCGTGCGCGTCGACGGGGAGGTCGGCCAGCTGCTGCAGGCTCTCCAACACCGCGTCGACGCGCGGGTCACCGGTGCTCTCGTCGCTCATGGGGCGATCATCCCAGCAACGCGGCGAGCGCGTCGTGCGCCGGGCCGAGGTCTGGGGACGAACCCGCGTCGGCCTGCGCCCAGCCCCAGGTGAGCGCGGCGCGGAGCAGGCAGGTGGCGCCGGGCGCACCCGCGGCGTCGCCCACGTCGACAGAGCCGTCCGGCGCGACGCGCACTCCCCCGCACGTGACCGAGCCGTCCTGGCCGCCGGCGACCTCGGGGTGGGCGTGCAGCAGACCGGCGAGGTCGGCCGAGACGTAGGTGGGGCGACGGACCGGGTCGGCGGCGACCGCGTCGGCGAGCGTGCTGACCCCCGTCAGGACGAACAGGCTGTCGGCGCCCACGACGTTGGCGCCCTCGATGTCGGTGTCGAGCCGGTCGCCGACCATCAGGGGGTGGCGGCCGCCGACCCGCAGGACCGTCTCGTCGAACAGCGGCGCCCGCGGCTTGCCGGCGACGTCGGGCGTGCGTCCGGTGGCGGTGGCGATGGCCGCCACGAGCGTGCCGTTGCCCGGCGCGACCCCGCGCGCGGTGGGGACGGTCATGTCGGTGTTGCTGGCGATCCAGGGCAGGCCGGACGCGACCGCGTAGGTGCCCTCGGCCAGCAGCTCCCACCCGATCGTCGGGTGGAACCCCTGGACGACGGCCGCGGGCCCGTCGTCGAGGCTGCGGGTGGACCTCAGACCGAGCTCGGCGAGCGCCGCCTCGAGCCCCTCGCCGCCGACCACCAGGACCGTGGACCCCGCCGGCACGACCTCGCTGACCATGCGCGCCGCCGCCTGCGCGGACGTGACGACGTCGCCGTCCTCGGCGGGCACGCCCAGGCCGCGCAGCTTGTGCGCCACGGCCTGCGGCGGACGCGACGCGTTGTTGGTGACGTAGGCGAGCGTGGTGCTGGCCCGCGCGACCTCGAGGGCTTCGACGGCCCCGGCGACCGCGGCCTCGCCGCGGTAGACGACCCCGTCGAGGTCGAGCATCGTCACGTCGTAGGCGTCGGCCAGCGGCCCGTCCGAGCTCTCGAGCGCGTGGACCTGGCGGGGCGACCCCGGCTGCTGCACTGCGACTCCTCGGAGAACGTGGAACGGTCCGTCGGCGTCCACCCTAGGGATGGGCGCCGACGGACCGTTCGTCGACTATCACCTGAGGTCCTGGCGCCCGGATGGCCAGGCGCGTCGGCGAAGGCGAACTGGTCTTGTTCGTCGAAGCCGACTGCAACGCAGCCAGGCGGGATGCCAGCGCCTCAGGTCAGACCGACTCGGCGCCGTCGGCCTTGACGGCGAAGACGGGGCAGGTGGCGTCGAGGATGAGGCGCTGGGCGACGCTGCCCATGAAGAGCTTCCCCACGGGGCTGCGGCGACGGAGCCCGATGACGAGCAGCGACGCGTTCACCTCCTTGGACACGTCGAGGATGCCGTCGGCGACGTCGGCGCCGACCACCTGGCGCACCTCGTGCTCGACCCCCAGCTCGGCCATCTGCGACTCCAGGGCCACCATGTGCTCGGACGTCGCGAAGGCGGTGTCGACGTAGGAGTCGCCGCGCGTGCCGTTGACCACGACCAGCTTCTCCCCTCGCAGGCCCGCCTCGGCCACGCCGTAGCTCAGTGCTGCCTTGCCGTACTCGTCGGGCGTGTAGCCCACCACGATGCTCATGCGTCGATCTTCTCTCGTTCGGCGTCCGACTGCGTGCCGGACGCGCCGCCCCGGCCCCGCATCAGGAGCGGGGCCAGCAGGATCAGGGCCAGGATGACGTACACCGCGACCGCGAGGGGCTCGCTCCACAGCGCCGAGACGTCGCCGCCAGACAGCTGCATGGCCTCGCGCAGCTTGACCTCCATCAGGGGGCCGAGGATGACGCCCAGGATCAGCGGCAGGACGGGGATCGCGAAGCGTCGCATCGCGAACCCGAGCAGGCCGAAGACCAGCAGCAGACCGATGTCGAACGCCTGCTGGTTCACCGAGTAGGCGCCCAGCGAGGCGAAGAACAGGATGCCCGCGTAGAGGTACGGCCGCGGAACCTGCAGCAGCTTGGCCCAGACCGGCGCCAGCGGGAGGTTGAGCACCAGCAGCAGGAAGTTGCCGATCAGCAGGCTGGCGAGCAGCGTCCAGACCAGGTCGCCGTTGGTGGTGAGCAGCTGCGGACCGGGCTGGATGCCGTAGCCCTGCATCGCGGCCAGCATGATCGTCGCGGTGGCCGTGACGGGCAGGCCGAGGGCGAGCAGCGGGACGAACGTGCCCGCGGCCGACGCGTTGTTGGCCGCCTCCGGACCCGCGACGCCCTCGATCGCGCCCTTGCCGAACTCACCGGAGTTGCGCGAGAGCTTGCGCTCCAGGACGTACGACAGGAACGTCGGCGTCTCGGCGCCACCGGCGGGGATCGCGCCGAACGGGAAGCCCAGCGCGGTGCCGCGCATCCACGGACCGAACGAGCGCTTCCAGTCGGCCTTGCCCATGAACGGCTGACCGACGGGGATGATCTCGGCCGGGGCCCGTCGCAGGTGCGCGGCGACCCACAGCGTCTCGCCGAGCGCGAAGATGCCCACCGCGACGACGACGATGTCCAGGCCGTCGGCCAGCAGCGGCAGGCCGAAGGTCAGGCGCGGCTGCGCCGTCGAGAGGTCGATGCCGACGATGCCGATGGCCAGGCCGATGAACAGCGCGATGAAGCCGCGCAGCTTGGACGCCCCGAGCACCGCGGTGACGAGCACCATGGCCATCACCATCACGGCGAAGTACGACGGCGCACCGAGCTTGACGGCGATGCCGGCGAGCGCCGGGGCCGCGAAGGCGACGAGCAGCGTGCCGATGGTGCCGGCGATGAACGAGCCGATGGCCGCGGTGGCGAGCGCCTGCGAGGCGCGTCCGGCCTTGGCCATCTTGTTGCCCTCGATGGCCGTCATCACCGACGACGACTCCCCCGGCGTGTTCAGCAGGATCGAGGTGGTCGAGCCGCCGTACATGCCGCCGTAGTAGATGCCGGCGAACATGATGAACGCCTGCGTGGGGCCGAGCCCGTAGGTGACGGGGAGCAGCAGCGCCACCGCCATGGCCGGGCCGATGCCCGGGAGGACGCCGACGAACGTGCCGAGGAAGACGCCGATCGCGGCGAACAGCAGGTTCATCGGGGTCAGCGCCTCGGCGAAGCCGCCGCCGAGCAGGGAGAGGGTGTCCATCAGAGCACCCCGTCCAGGACGCCGGGCGTGAGCGGGATGCCCAGCACGACGTAGAAGAAGTACCAGCTGCCGACCGACAGGACGAGGCCGACGACGAGGTCGCGCAGGATCGTCCGGCTGCCGAGCGCCCAGGCGGCCCCGGCGAACAGCAGGCCGCCGGTGATCGCCCAGCCGAGCAGGTCGACCAGGACGATGTTGGCCGCGAAGACCGCGAGCAGCCGCAGCACGGTCTGCCAGTCGGTCTTCTGGCTGAGGTCGACGTCCTCGCCGCCCTCGGCCTCGGGCTCGTCACCGCGCAGCGTCGCGACGGCCAGCAGCACGCCGAGCACGATGAGCACGGTGCCGATGCAGTACGGGAAGAACTTCGGTCCGACCGGGTCGGCGAAGCCCACGTTCAGGCGGGCGGCGTCCAACAGGACGTAGGCGCCCACGACGGCGATGCCGCCGGCGACGGCCAGCTGGCCGCGGTCGATGCCGCGGTCCTCCGGCGCGTCGGTGCGTGGTGGTGTGGTCTCGGTGCTCACAGCAGTCCCAGCTCCTCGAGGGTGGAGGACACCCGTTCGTCCTGCTCGGTCAGGAAGGCCTCGTACTCGTCGCCCGTGCGGAACCGGTCGGTCCAGCCGTTGCGCTCGAGGGCCTCGCGCCACTCCGGGGTGTCACGCATGTCGGAGAGGTAGTCGATGTACTGGTCGCGACGCTCGTCGCTGATCCCCGGAGGGGCCAGCACGCCGCGCCAGTTGGTGAAGACGAGGTCGATGCCCGACTCCTGGAGGGTGGGAACCTCGGCGAGCTCGTCGACGGGCGAGCGCTCGGCGCCCGACATCGCGAGCACGCGCAGCTCGCCCGAGGCGACCTGGCCGGCGAGCTCGCCGGGGCCGGAGAAGCCCACGTCGATCTTCTCGCCGAGCAGCCCGGACGTCAGCGGTCCGCCACCGTCGTACGTCGTGTACGAGACGTCGCGGGGGTCGATCTCGAGCGTGCTCGCCAGCTGCATCGGGAACAGGTGGTCCGGGCCGCCCGGCGACGAGCCGCCGCCGACCTTGACCGACGACGGGTCGGCCTTCCAGGCGTCGACGAAGTCCTGCACGGTGCGGAACGGGGAGTCGGCCGGGACGAAGACGCCCTCCTGCTCCTCGATCAGCTGCGCCACGGGGGTGGCGTCCTGGAGCCGGTAGTCGGCGCCGAAGGAGTACAGGGAGCCGACGACGCCGAGCCCGACCGTCATGATCGTGCTGGTGTTGCCCTCCTCGTTCATCAGGCGGGCCATGGCGACCGAGCCGCCGGCGCCGATGAGGTTGCGCACCTCGAAGCTGCCGCCGGTGATGTCGTCCTCCTCCATGATCCGCACCGCGGTGCGACCGGTGAGGTCGTAGCCGCCGCCGGGGCTGTTGGGGATGAGCATCTCGAGGTCGCGGCTCGGGTCTCCGCGGGTGACCCCGCACGCGGCGAGCGTCGTGGCCGCGACCGCGATCACGACGAGACGGGTGAGCACCCGGGTGGGTGTCCAGGCTGATGGCATGCGTTCCTCCAAGGTCGGCAGGTGCGACGATGCCCTGGTGACGTGTTCGGCGTCACGCTTGTGCACGCAGTGGAGGTTGTGGTCGTTGCGAACATGGCGACGGTGGTGGCGGCCGACGCTCGCGCGGCAGTTCCTGCTG
Source organism: Solicola agrisoli (assembly GCF_049059935.1). Classification (NCBI taxonomy): domain Bacteria; kingdom Bacillati; phylum Actinomycetota; class Actinomycetes; order Propionibacteriales; family Nocardioidaceae; genus Solicola; species Solicola agrisoli. The sequence goes on from NZ_JBMGQR010000005.1 coordinate 40,722, forward strand.
CTGCAGGTCGGGGTGCTGGCGCTCGTCCTGCTGGCGGTGTTCGCGTACTCGATCCGCACCGCGCAGGTCGACTTCCGCGAGGTGCGGGGCCAGGCGATGCGGGCGAGCGCGGAGCGTCTGGCGACCAGCGCCGTGGTGCGCGACCGCGTCGGCGCCTCGGACGCCGCCCTCACGCTCGCCCCGAGCCTGGTGAACGCCGTCGACCTGTCGACGGCCACCGTCAGCTACGTCACCGACCCGCGGGGACGCGTGGTGGCCTCGTCGGACCCGACGCTGGTGGGCACGACCCCCGACCGCGGCGAGAGCGACGCCCTGGAGGGCCGCGGCTGGAGCGGCGACCTTCAGTACGCGGGCGAGCGCGCCGTGGCGGCGCACGCCCCGGTGCTGAGCGTGTCGGACGGGACGCTGCTCGGCGTCGCCGTGGTGGCCGAGGACTACCCGTCGCTGAACCAGCAGGTGCGCGCGTCGGCCGGCGACCTGCTCGTCTTCCTCGGGCTCGGCGCGCTGCTCGGCCTGGCGGGCTCGATCGCGCTGTCGGCGCTGATCCGACGACGCACCCGCGGGCTGGAGCCGTCGGAGATCGCGACGCTCGCCGAGCACCGCGAGGCCCTGCTGCACAGCATCCGCGAGGGGGTGGTGGCGGTGAACCCCGAGGGCGTCGTCAGCGTGCTCAACGACAGCGCCCGCGACCTGCTCGACCTGCCCGCCGACGCGGTGGGTCGTCCGCTCGTCGACCTCGACCTGCCCGTCGCCGTCCGCGACGCGCTCACCGACGACAGCTCGTCGCCCGACCGCGTCGTGGTGGTGGGCGGACGCGCCGTCGTCCTCAACCGGCAGCGGGCGAGCAGCGCCACGGGCGACGAGGTCGGTACCGTCACCACGCTGCGCGACCGCACCGAGCTGCTGGCCCTTCAGAGCCAGCTCGACGCGACCCGCAGCGTGACCGACGCGCTGCGCTCGCAGACGCACGAGTTCGCCAACCGGCTGCACACCATCCACGGGCTGGTGCAGCTCGAGGAGTACGACGAGGTGGGACGGTTCATCGGCACGCTCAGCCGCCAGCGCGCGGAGATCAACGACGCCGTCACGCAGATGATCGCCGACCCGACCGTCGCGGCGCTGATCGTCGCCAAGACCAGCGCGGTGCTGGAGGCCGGGCTCGAGCTGGCCGTCGCGCCCGGGTCGCGGCTGGGCCGGCTCGACAGCGGGCTGGCGTCCGACGTCACCACCGTGGTGGGCAACCTCGTCGACAACGCGGTGGATGCGACGCGCGCCGCCGGTGGGTCGCGCGTCGAGGTGCGGCTCGACGACGATGGCGCGGTGGTGCGCGTCGTCGTGCGTGACGAGGGTGCCGGGCTGCCCGACGACCCGTCCGCGCTGTTCGAGCGCGGGTACTCCACCAAGGAGGCGGTCGACGCCGGGCGCGGCATCGGCCTCACCCTGGTGCAGATGGTGTGCGAGCGGCGGGGCGGCAGCGTGGTCGCCGAGAACGACCACGGCGCCGTGTTCACCGCGCTCGTGCCGTACCGGGAGGTCGCCCGTGGCTGACGTCGTGGTGGTGGAGGACGACTTCATGGTGGCGGCGATCCACGCCCGGTTCGTGGCCCGGGTGCCCGACCACGAGGTGGTGGCCAGCGTTCGCACCGGCACCGAGGCGCTGGAGGCCGTCGCGTCGCTCGAGCCCGACGTCGTGCTGCTCGACGTGCACCTGCCCGACATGAGCGGGGTGGAGGTGCTGCGCCGGCTCCGCGCGTCCGGCAGCACCGCGGAGGTGGTGGTGGTGACGGCCGCCCGCGAGGCCGACACCGTCCGCGCCGCCCTGCACGGCGGCGCCGCGGCCTACCTGATCAAGCCGTTCGAGTTCGAGGACCTCGCCTCCCGCCTCGGCGAGCTCGCGCGTCGCCGCGAGGCCCTCGCGTCCGGCCCGACCGACCAGGGGGCCGTCGACGCCCTCTTCGGCGCCGCCCCCGCCGGGCGGGCGTCGGCGGCCGAGCCGCCCAAGGGCCTGAGCACCGAGACCCAGGACCTCGTCGTCGCCGCCCTGCGCGAGCACGGCGACCTGTCGGCCGCCGAGTGCGGCGAGCACGTCGGCCTGTCCCGCGTCAGCGCCCGCCGGTACCTCGAGCACCTGGTGACCTCCGGCCGCGCCCAGGTCCGCCTCCGCTACGGCCGCACCGGCCGCCCCGAGCGCCGCTACTCCCCCCGCTGACCCTCTCCGGTCCCGCTCACGGAGGTGCCGAGTGGCGCAGATTCGGGGTACTCGACGCGTGTCGCGCCCGACTTTGCGCCACTCGAGCCAGGTTTTGCGCCACTCGGTGCATATGGGGCGAACCGGCCGACGGCGCCCGGACGGCAGCGGCGAGCCCCCTGGCACCACCCGTCCTCGCCGCGCCCTTCCACCCACCGGCGCGGACCGAACGCCGAGTGGCGCAGAAGGTTCGCCGAGTGGCGCAAGTTCGGGGTGTTGAGCGCGTGTCGCGCCCGAACTTGCGCCACTCGGGACGGCTTTTGCGCCACTCGGCGGGAGGGGCGGGAGGGGTCAGACGGCGGGCGGGGGACGGAGCGCCGAGAGCGCCGCCTCCAGCTCGTCCAGCTGCTCGGTGACGCGGACGAGTGCGGTGCCGCCGCGGGAGTCGCGGGACGAGATGGAGCCCTCGACGGTGAGCACCTCGCGCACCGCCGGCGTCAGGGACGGCGAGATGGTGGCCAGCTCGTCGTCGGTGAGCTCGTCGAGCTCCTTGCCGGTGTCCTCGCAGCGCTGGACGCAGGCGCCGGCCAGCTCGTGCGCCACCCGGAACGGCACGCCCTGGCGGACGAGCCACTCGGCGATGTCGGTCGCGAGCGAGAAGCCCTGCGGGGCCAGGGACTCGAGGCGCGCGGTGTCGAACTCGAGCGTCGCGACCATGCCGGTGAAGGCCGGGAGCAGCACCTCGAGGGTGTCGATCGAGTCGAACACCGGCTCCTTGTCCTCCTGCAGGTCGCGGTTGTACGCGAGCGGCAGCGCCTTGAGCGTCGTCATCAGCCCCGCGAGGTTGCCCACCACGCGCCCGGCCTTGCCGCGCGCGAGCTCGGCGATGTCGGGGTTCTTCTTCTGCGGCATGATGCTCGACCCGGTGGAGTAGCCGTCGTGCAGGCGCACGAAGCCGAACTCCTTGGTCGCCCAGACGATGACCTCCTCGGCGAACCGCGAGACGTCCACGCCGATCATCGCGGTGACGAACGCGAACTCGGCGACGAAGTCGCGTGCCGCGGTGCCGTCGATGGAGTTGGCCACCGAGCCGGTGAAGCCGAGGTCGGACGCCACCTGCTCGGGGTCGAGGCCGAGCGACGATCCCGCGAGCGCGCCAGACCCGTACGGCGAGTCCGCCGCGACGCGGGCGTCCCAGTCGCGCAGGCGCTGCAGGTCGCGCACCAGCGGCCACGCGTGGGCCAGCAGGTGGTGCGACAGCAGGACGGGCTGCGCGTGCTGCAGGTGCGTGCGGCCCGGCATCGCGACGCCGAGGTGCTGGCGCGCCTGCGCCGCGAGCGCGGCCACCAGGTCGGCGACGAGCCCGCCCACCAGGCGCGCGTGGTCGCGCAGGTACATCTTGAACAGCGTCGCCACCTGGTCGTTGCGCGACCGGCCGGCACGCAGCCGTCCGCCGAGCTCGGGACCGAGCAGCTCCAGCAGGCCGCGCTCGAGCGCGGTGTGGACGTCCTCGTCGTCGGGCTGCGCCACGAACGCACCGGACGCGACCGCGGCGGCGAGGTCGTCGATGCCGGCGAGCAGCGCCGTCAGGTCGTCCTCGGCCAGCAGGCCCGCCGCGGCGAGCACCCGGGCGTGCGCCCGCGAGCCGGTGAGGTCGTACGGCGCGAGACGCCAGTCGAAGTGCGTCGAGCGCGACAGCTCGACGAGCTCGGGCGACGGCCCGCTCGCGAACCGTCCGCCCCACAGGCGCGTCGACTCCTCGGGCGCGCTCATGCGCCGGCCAGCTTCGCGTCGCGCTTGTTGGCGAGCACGCTCGACATGCCGAACAGCTCGATGAAGCCCTTGGCCTGGCTCTGGTCGAACGAGTCGCCCGCGTCGTACGTCGCCAGGTTGAAGTCGTACAGGCTGGCCGGCGAGCGCCGTCCGGTGACGACGGCCTGGCCGCCGTGCAGCGTCATCCGGATCTCGCCGGTGACGTGCTCCTGCGACGACGCGACGAACTCGTCGAGAGCGCGCTTGAGCGGGCTGAACCACAGCCCGTCGTAGGCGAGCTCACCCCAGCGTTGGTCGACGCCGCGCTTGAAGCGGGCCAGGTCGCGCTCGACGGTGACGTTCTCCAGCTCGCGGTGCGCCTCGATCAGCGCCATCGCGCCGGGCGCCTCGTAGACCTCGCGGCTCTTGATGCCGACGAGCCGGTCCTCGACGATGTCGAGCCGGCCGACGCCCTGGGCGCCCGCCCGGTGGTTGAGCCGCTCGATCGCCTGCAGCGGGGTGACGGGCTCGCCGTCGATGGAGACGGGGACGCCGGCCTCGAACACCAGCGACACCTCGTCGGGCTCGCGGGGCTGCCCGGGGTCCTGCGTGTACGAGTACAGCGCCTCGACCGGCGCGTTCCAGATGTCCTCCAGGAACCCCGTCTCGACCGCACGCCCCCACACGTTCTGGTCGATCGAGTACGGCGACTTCTTGCTGACGTCGATCGGCAGGCCGTTGGTCTCGGCGAAGACGATCGCCTTCTCGCGCGTCCAGGCGTAGTCGCGGACGGGCGCGATGACCGTCAGGTCGGGTGCGAGGGCGGCCGTGCCCACCTCGAACCGGACCTGGTCGTTGCCCTTGCCGGTGCAGCCGTGGCTGACGATGCTCGCCCCGTGCTCGCGGGCGGCGGCCACCAGGTGCTTGACGATCAGCGGCCGCGAGAGCGCCGAGACCAGCGGGTAGCGGTCCATGTAGAGCGCGTTCGACTGCACCGCGGGGATGCAGTAGTCGGACGCGAACTCGTCCTTGGCGTCGACGACGACCGCCTCCACCGCGCCGCAGTCGAGCGCGCGCTGACGGACGTCGTCGAGGTCCTCGCCGCCCTGGCCGAGGTCGAGCGCGACGGCGACGACCTCCGCGCCGGTGGCCTCGGCGAGCCAGCCGATCGCGACGGACGTGTCGAGTCCGCCGGAGTAGGCGAGGACGACCCGGTCGGTCATGGTGTCTCCTTCGATGCGTCGGTGCCGGTGGCCTCGGTGCTGGTGGCGAGGTCGGTGAACAGGCGGGCGACCTCGGGGCCGCCCTCGGGCTCGGTGCAGATCACGAGCACGGTGTCGTCGCCCGCGATGGTGCCGAGCAGGTTGGCCAGGGCCGCGTGGTCGATCGCCGAGGCGAAGAACTGGGCGGCGCCGGGCGGGGTGCGGAGCACGGCCAGGTTCGCCGAGCCCTTCGCCGAGACGAGCAGCTCGTTGCACAGGCGTGCCAGTCGCGCGCCGGAGCTGGCCGACTCGCCCCCCGGACGCGGCGTGCGGTCGCCGCCCTCGCCCGGCACGGCGTACACGAGCCCGCCGGTGGGGTGACGGACGCGCACGGCGTCCAGCTCGACCAGGTCGCGCGACAGCGTGGTCTGCGTGACCTGCAGCCCCTGGACGGCCAGCAGCCCGGCCAGCTCGCCCTGCGACCGGACGGGGTGCTGCCCCAGCAGGTCGACGATCAGCTGCTGGCGCGCGGTCTTCGTCGCCGGGACGGTCACGACTCCTGCCTCAGGAGCCAGACGAGCAGCGCCTTCTGGGCGTGCAGGCGGTTCTCCGCCTCGTCCCACGCCAGGCTGCGGTCGCCGTCGAGCAGCTCGGCCTCGATCTCGTAGCCGCGGTAGGCGGGCAGGTCGTGCATGACGGCGGCATCGGGGGCGGCGTGCGCCATCAGCTCGGCGGTCACGGCGAACGGCCCGAAGGTCGCGACGCGCGCCTCGCGCTGGTCCTCCTGGCCCATCGAGATCCAGGTGTCGGTCGCCACGGCGGCGGCTCCGGCGACGGCCTCGACCGCGTCGTGCACGACCGTGACCGACCCGCCCGTGGTGGCCGCCACCTTCTCGGCGTCGGCGACGACGTCGGCCCGCGGGGCGTACGCCTCGGGGCAGCCGATGCGCACGTGCATCCCGGCGGTGGCACCGGCGAGCAGCCACGAGTGCGCCATGTTGTTGCCGCCGTCGCCCACGTACGCGACGGTCACGCCGGCGAGGTCGCCGAGGTGCTCGCGGAGCGCCTGCAGGTCGGCGAGCAGCTGGCAGGGGTGGAAGTCGTCGGTGAGCGCGTTGACCACGGGCACCCGGCTCTCCGAGGCCATCTCGTCGAGGTCGGACTGCTTGAACGTGCGCCAGACGATCGCGGCCACCTGGCGCTCCAGCACCCGGGTGGTGTCGTAGACCGGCTCGCCGCGTCCGCGCTGGGTGCCGGCCGCGTCGAGGACGACGGCCTGGCCGCCGAGGTCGGCGATGCCGACCGCGAACGACACCCGGGTGCGGGTGGAGGGCTTGTCGAACATGACCGCGACGGACCGCGGCCCCTCGAGCGGACGCTCGGAGTACGGCGCCGCCTTGAGCGCGATCGCGAGGTCGAGCACCTCGGCCTGCTCGGCGGGCGTGAGGTCGTCGTCGCGCAGCAGGTGCCTCATGACGCGGACTCCCCCACCTGCGTGAGGACGTCGCGCAGCACCGCGACGGCGTGGTCGGCGTCGGCCTCGGTGAGGACGAGCGGCGGCACCAACCGCAGCCGCGTCGGGCCGGTGGCGTTGACGATGAGCCCGGCCTCCAGCGCGGCGGCGTAGACCTTCGGCCCGATCTCGGCGGACAGTCCGATGCCCACGAGCAGCCCGCGTCCGCTGACGTCGGTGACCAGCGGGTGGTCGGCGAGCCCGTCGCGCAGACGGTCGCCGATCTTCGCGGCGTTGTCGAGCAGGCCCTCGGCCTCGATCACGTCGATGACGGCGAGCGCCGCGGCGGCCGCGACGGGGTTGCCACCGAACGTCGTGCCGTGGTTGCCGGGGCCGAGCATCGAGCCGGCCTCGCCGATCGCCACGCACGCGCCGATCGGGATGCCGCCACCGAGGCCCTTGGCCAGCGTCACCAGGTCGGGGACGATCCCCTCGTCGGTGTGCGCGAACCAGGTGCCGGTGCGGCCCATGCCCGACTGCACCTCGTCGATCCACAGCAGCGCGCCGGCGGCGGTGCACGCCTCGCGTGCGGCCCGCAGGTATCCCTCGGGCGGGACGATCGCGCCGGCCTCGCCCTGGATCGGCTCGAGCACCACCGCGGCGACGGTGTCGTCCACCGCGGCCCGCAGCGCGTCGGCGTCGCCGTACGGCACCCAGACGACGTCGCCGGGCAGCGGCTCGAACGGCTCGCGGTAGGCGGCCTTGGACGTCAGTGCGAGCGCACCCAGGGTGCGGCCGTGGAACGCGCCCTCGGCCGCGACGATCCGGGTGCGGCCGGTGCGGCGGCTGACCTTGAACGCCGCCTCGTTGGCCTCGGCGCCGGAGTTGGCGAAGAACACGCGGCTGCCGGTGCCCTGCTGGCCCAGCAGCCCGAGCAGCCGCTCGGCGAGGCGCACCTGGGGCTCGGTGGCGAAGAAGTTCGAGACGTGCCCGAGCGTCGAGAGCTGCGTCGTGACGGCCTCGACCAGCGCCGGGTGCGCCTGGCCGAGCGCGTTGACGGCGATGCCGCCCAGCAGGTCGAGGTACTCGCGGCCGTCGGCGTCCCAGACGCGGGCGCCCTCGCCGCGCACGAGCACGCGGGCCGGCTGGCCGAACGTGTTCATCACGGCGTGCTCGTAGCGGCCGGTCCACTCCTGGCCGGTGCTGTCGTCGGTCATGCGTTCCCCCTCAGGGCGGTGCGGACGAGCGTCTCGACGCCGGGCAGCACCTGCGTGCCCACGCCCTCGTCGGTGAAGATCTCCAGCAGGACGGCGTGCGGCTCGCGTCCGTCGACGACGGTGGCGCGCGGCACGCCCTGCTGCACGGCGCTCAGGCAGGCGCCCATCTTGGGCACCATGCCCGACGCCAGCGTCGGCATGATCTCGGCCAGCGACTCCGGGCTGATCTCCTTGATCACGTCGTCGCTGTCGGGCCAGTCGCGGTACAGGCCCTCGACGTCGGTGAGCACGAGCAGCTTCTCGGCACCGAGAGCCACGGCCAGCGCCGAGGCGGCGGTGTCGGCGTTGACGTTGTGCACCAGGCCGTCGTCGTCGGGTGCCACCGACGACACGACGGGGATGCGGCCGGCGTCGATCAGGTCGCGGACGGCCTCGGGACGCACGCCCTTCACCTCGCCCACCAGGCCGAGGTCGACCTCCTCGCCGTCGACGATGGAGTTGGTGCGCTCGGCGGTGAACAGGCCGGCGTCCTCGCCCGACAGGCCGACGGCCAGCGGGCCGTGCTCGTTGAGCAGCCCGACGAGCTCTCGTCCGACCTGGCCGACGAGCACCATGCGCACGATCTCCATGGCCTCGGGCGTGGTGACGCGCAGGCCGCCCTTGAACTCGGACTCGATGCCCACGCGGTCGAGCATGCTGGAGATCTGCGGGCCGCCGCCGTGCACGACGACGGGCTTGAACCCGGCGTAGCGCAGGAACACGATGTCCTCGGCGAACGCCCGCTTGAGGGTGTCGTCGGTCATCGCGTTGCCGCCGTACTTCACCACGATCGTGCGGCCGTGGTAGCGCTTCATCCAGGGCAGCGCCTCGGCGAGCGTGACGGCCTTCTCGGTCGCCTTCTTCCAGTCGGCGAGCCCGGTGTCGTCGTCGGTCATGTCTGCTTTCCTCAGCTCGAGTACGCGGAGTTCTCGTGGACGTAGGCGTGCGTCAGGTCGTTGGTCCAGACCGTCGCGCTCGCGTCCCCGGACTTCAGGTCGATGGTCACCGTGACGTCGCGCGCCTCGAGGTCGACGCCGTCGGGCGACTCCCCCGGCCCGCTCTGCCGGCACACCCAGACGCCGTTCAGCGCGACGTCGAGGTCGGCGGGGTCGAAGGCCGCACCGGTGGTGCCGACCGAGGCGAGGATGCGTCCCCAGTTGGGGTCCTTGCCGAAGATCGCGCACTTGAACAGGTTGCTGCGGGCCACCGAGCGGGCGGCCTCGACGGCGTCGGCCTCGTCGGCGGCGTTCACCACCTCGATCGCGATCTCGTGGTCGGCGCCCTCGGCGTCGGCGAGCAGCTGCATCGCGAGGTCGTGGCAGACGCCCGTCATCGCCTCGGTGAACGCGGCGTGGTCGGGCGTCGTCCCCGACGACCCCGACGCCATGAGCAGCACGGTGTCGTTGGTGGACTGGCAGCCGTCGGAGTCGAGCCGGTCGAAGGTGCGTGCGGTGGCCGCGCGCAGCGACTCGTCGAGCTGGGCCGACGTCAGCTCGGCGTCGGTGGTGATGACGACGAGCATGGTGGCCAGCGCGGGCGCGAGCATGCCGGCGCCCTTGGCCATCGCGCCGATCGTCCAGCCGTCGCCGGCGTGGGTGGCCGTCTTGGCCACGGTGTCGGTGGTCATGATCGCGCGGGCGGCGTCGTCACCGCCCTCGGGCGACGCGGCGTCCAGCGCGCTCGCGACGCCGGCGAGCAGCACGTCGCGGTCGTTGAGCAGTCCGATCAGCCCGGTGGAGCAGACCTGCACCTCCACGGCACCGACGCCCAGTCGCTCGGCGGCGAGCTCGGCGGTGCGGTGGGTGGTGGCGAAGCCCTCGGAGCCGGTGTAGCAGTTGGCGCCGCCGGAGTTGAGCACGACGGCGCGCGCGCCGCCCGAGGCGATCGCCTGCTCGCTCCAGAGCACCGGGTTCGCCTTGCACCGGTTGGACGTGAAGACGGCGGCCGCGGACGCGAGCGGGCCGGTGTTGACCACGACGGCGACGTCGGGGCTGCCCGACGGCTTGAGGCCCGCGGTGACGCCGGCCGCGCTGAACCCCTGCGGGGCGGTGACGCTCACGGCGCGATCCCCGCGACGGGCAGACCGGTGACCTCGGGCAGGCCCAGGGCGAGGTTCATCGACTGGATGGCTCCGCCCGCGGTGCCCTTGGTGAGGTTGTCGATCGCGCCGACCGCGACGAGGCGGTCGGTGCGCGGGTCGACGACTGCCTGGACGTGGACGGTGTTGGCGCCGATGGTCGACTGCGTCTGCGGCCAGCGGCCCTCGGGCAGCAGGTGCACGAACGGCTCGTCGGCGTAGGCCTTCTCGTAGGAGGCGCGCACGTCGGCCGCGCCGACGCCGGGGTTCAGCGGCACGGTGCAGGTGGCCAGGATGCCGCGTGCGGTGGGCGCGAGCACGGGCGTGAACGACACGCGTGGGTTCGCGGCGCCGGCGACGCGCAGGTTCTGCTCGATCTCGGGGGTGTGCCGGTGCACGCCGCCCACGCCGTAGGCGCTGAGCTGGCCCATCACCTCGGCGCCCATCAGGTTCGGCTTGAGCGCCCGTCCGGCGCCCGACGTGCCGGTGGCGGCGACGACGGTGACGTCGCCCGTCACGAGGTCGTCGCGGACGGCCGGGAGCAGCGAGAGGGTGGACACCGTCGGGAAGCAGCCGGGCACCGCGATGCGGCGGGCACCGGCGAGCGCCTCGCGTCCGCCGGGCAGCTCGGGCAGCCCGTAGGGCCAGGTGCCGGCGTGCTCGCCGCCGTAGAACTGGGTCCAGTCCTCGGCGCTCCGGAGCCGGAAGTCGGCGCCGCAGTCGATGACGAGGACGTCGGGGCCGAGGTCGGCGGTGACCTGCGCGGACGCGCCGTGCGGCAGCCCGAGGAAGACGACGTCGTGGCCGGCCAGCGTCTCGGGCGTGGTCTCGGCCAGCACGCGCTCGGCCAGCGGCACCAGGTGCGGGTGGTGCTCGCCCAGCGTCGTCCCGGCGCTCGACCCGGCGGTCAGCGTGCCGATCTCGACGCCCGGGTGCCCGAGCAGCAGCCGCAGCACCTCGCCGCCGGCGTACCCGCTCGCTCCCGCGACCGCGACCATCACTGTCTGTGAGTCCGTCATCTGCATAGTATTTCAGGGTTGTGAATGACTATGCAAACCCGTGCCGGCCCCGGCGTGTTGAGGTCCGAGCTGTTCGACGCATCAGCACTGAAGCGTTGGACAACCCGGACCTCGACGGGAGGTGCAGGCGGGTCAGGTGCGCTGGACGGCGCCGGTGGTGCGGACGGCCTCGGCGACGGCGGCCTCGCGGGTCGCGGTGATCTCCTCGTCGGAGAGGGTGCGGTCGGGGGCGCGGAGGCGCAGCGCAAACGCCAGCGACTTCTGGCCCTCAGGCACGGGGTGGCCGGTGTAGACGTCGAACAGGCGCACGGACTCCAGCAGGTCTCCCCCGCCGGCCGTCAGCGCCGCGGCGACGTCGACGGCGGCCACCGAGGCGTCGACGACGAGCGCCACGTCCTCCTTGGCCACCGGGAACACCGAGTACGGCTCGGGACGGACGCCGCCCGGCGCCGCGTCGAGGATCGCGTCGAGGTCGACCTCGGCGGCGACGCTGCGTGCCGGGAGGTCGAACGCGCGGCACACCCGCGGGTGCAGCTCGCCGGCGTGGCCGACGACCGCGCCGTCGACGACGAGCTCGGCGCAGCGTCCCGGGTGCCAGGGCGCCAGCGAGGCCGGTCGGGCCTGGACCTCGACGCCCGCCAGGCGGGCCACCTCGCGCACCACGTCGATCGGGTCGGCCCACGAGACCGGTCGGGCCGGCCCCCACCAGCCGGCGGGCTCGCGGTCGCCGGCCAGGACGACGCCGAGGTGCAGCGGCTGCGCGGGCAGGGCGGCGTCGAGGGCCGCCACCTGCTCGGGCGTGGGGCGCTGGTCGACGCCGTACACGGGCGCGACGGCGTCCTGCGCGCCGAGGAACACCGGCGACGTCTCGTACAGCGCCACCTGCTCCTGGCCGCGGCTGACGTTGCGGGCGGCGGCGTGGAGCAGCCCGGGCAGCAGCGTGGAGACGAGCCCCGGCTCCTGCGCCGACAGCGGGTTCTCGAGCAGCACGAGGTCGCGGCGCGAGTCGTCGGCGGGCAGACCGAGCAGGTCGAGGTCGGCGGTGCCGAGGAACGGGAACACCATCGCCTCGGTGAGCCCGGCGCCGGCCAGGCCCCTGCCGGCCAGACGGCGCAGGCGCTGGCGACGGGTGAGCCCGCGTCCCGACGGGGCCACGGGAAGGACCGACGGCACCCGGTCGTACCCGACGACGCGCAGCACCTCCTCGACCAGGTCGTAGGGGTCGGTGAGGTCGGGGCGCCAGGTGGGCGGCACGACCGACAGGAGCCCGTCGGTGCCCGAGCCCTCGACGGCGCAGCCGTTGGCGCGCAGCGCGTCGGCGGCGTCCTCGCCCTTGACGGCGATGCCGGTGACGGCGGCGGGCAGCACCGGGTTCAGCTCGATGGTGGGCATCGACGGCGCGGAGCCGACGACGGTCTCCCCCGGCTCGGCAGTGGCGCCGCCGTGCTCGACGAGGAGGTCCACGACGCGCTGCGCGGCGAACCGCGGCAGCGCGGGGTCGACACCGCGCTCGAAGCGCTTGGAGGCCTCGGACGGCAGCCGGTGCAGGCGTGCGGTGCGCGCGATGCCCGACGGGGCGAAGTGCGCGGCCTCGACGACGACGGAGGTCGTGGTGCCGCTCAGCTCGGTGTGCTCGCCACCCATCACGCCGGCCAGGCCGATCGGGCCCGAGTCGTCGCAGATGAGCAGGTCGTCGGCCGAGACGTCGCGGACCTGGCCGTCGAGCGTGGTGAGCTTCTCGCCCTCGGTGGCCCGGCGGACGACGATGCCGCCCTGCAGGTGGTCGCGGTCGTACCCGTGGATCGGCTGGCCCAGCTCGAGCATCACGTAGTTGGTGACGTCGACGGCCAGGGAGATCGGACGCATGCCGGCGAGCTGCAGGCGGCGCGACATCCACGACGGCGTGGGACGCGACGCGTCGAGACCCGTCACGGTGCGCGCCACGAAGACCGGGCACGCGTCGGGTGCCTCGACGGCGACGGGCCACGCCTCGCCCGTCGCGTCGGGCACGGGGAGCTCGGCCGGGTCGGTGAACGGGACGCCGTAGCCCAGTGCCGCGTCGCGGGCGACGCCGCGGATCGACAGCGCGTAGGCGCGGTCGGGGTTGACCTCGAGGTCGAGGACGTCCTCGCGCAGGCCGAGCAGCGTCGGCACGTCGTCGCCGGGCTCGGCCGAGCCGGGGGCGAGCACCAGGATGCCGTCGTGGTCGTCGCCGAGGTCGAGCTCGCGGGTGGAGCAGATCATGCCGTCCGACACGTGGCCGTACGTCTTGCGCGCGGCGATCGCGAAGCCGCCGGGCAGGACGGTGCCGGGCAGGCTGACCACCACGAGGTCGCCGGGGCCGAAGTTGTGGGCGCCGCAGACGATGCCGCGGGCGCCGTTCTCGTCGTTGTGCTCAGGACCGACGTCGACGCGGCACCAGTTCACGGTCTTGCCGTTGGAGTGCTCCTCGGGCTCGGCGGTGAGCACGCGGCCCACGACGAGCGGCCCGGTGACGTCGCCGCCGACGCGGTCGACCTCCTCGAGCTTGAGGTCGAGCATGGTGAGCCGGTCGGCGAGGTCGTCGACGGACAGGTCGTCGGGCAGCGCGACGTGCTCGCGGAGCCAGCTGACGGGGACGCGCATCAGATCTCCCAACCGAAGGGCGCGGGGAAGCGGACGTCTCCGTCGACCATGGCGCGGATGTCGGCGACGCCGCTCATCAGCATCAGGCTGCGGTCCAGGCCCATGCCGAAGGCGAAGCCTGAGTACCGCTCGGGGTCGACGCCGCAGGCGATCAGGACGCGCGGGTTCATCACGCCGCAGCCGCCCCACTCGATCCAGGCCTCGCCGCGGCAGGTGCGGCACGTCGAGAGGGCCGGCTCCTCGCCACCGCACACCGGGCAGAGGAAGTCGACCTCCGCGCTCGGCTCGGTGAACGGGAAGTACGACGGACGGAACCGCGTGACGACGCCCGGGCCGAACAGCTCGCGCGCGAAGTGGTCGAGCGTGCCCTTCAGGTGGGCCATGCTCAGGCCCTCCCCGACGGCCATGCCCTCGACCTGGCGGAAAACCGGGGTGTGGGTGGCGTCGAGCTCGTCGGTGCGGAACACGCGCCCGGGGCAGACGACGAAGACGGGCGGCTCGCGGTCGAGCAGGGTGCGGGCCTGCACCGGCGACGTGTGGGTGCGCAGCACGCGGGCGGCGCTCGCGGGCGAGAGCCAGAAGGTGTCCTGCATCGTGCGCGCGGGGTGGTCGGGGCCGAGGTTGAGCGCGTCGAAGTTGAGCCACTCGGCCTCGACCTCGGGGCCCTCGGCGACCTCCCAGCCCATCGCGACGAAGATGTCGGCGACGCGCTCCTCGACGGTGCGCAGCGGGTGACGCGACCCGCGCGGGCGGCGGTCGGTGGGGAGCGTGACGTCCACGGCCTCCTCGACGAGGATGCGCTGCTCGTGCTCGGCCTCCAGCACCGTGGTGCGCTCGGCGAGGGCCTTGCTGACGGCGCCCCGCGCCTGTCCGACGCGCTTGCCGGCGTCCTTGCGGGCCTGCGGGGGCAGCGCGCCGATCTCGCGGTTGGCCAGGGCCAGCGGCGAGCGGTCGCCGACGTGGTCGGTGCGGGCGGCCTTGAGCTCGTCGAGGTCGGACGCGGCGGCGACGGCGGCCAGCGCGGCGTCACGCATCGCCTCGACCTCGTCGGCCTTGAGCGGGGTGACCTCGACGGGGTCGTAGTCGGTGTTGGGGCCGGACATGCACGCCTTCCTCGGCTCGCGGGTGCCACCTGCGTCGCGGCGACCCGCCAAGTCTAGGAAGCCGACCGCCCCGCGGGCGACCGGGTATCGGGCGGCGTCAGTCGCGCATCGTGTCGGGCTCGTTGACGGGGAGCCAGACGTCGATGCGCGCGCCGCCGCCGTCGGCCTCGCCGATGGCGACCTCGCCGTCGTGGCCGTCGACGATGCCCTTGACGATGAACAGCCCGAGGCCGCTGCCGCCGCGCTCGCCGGACTTCCAGAACCGGGTGAAGACGCGGCTGCGGATGTCGGGGTCGATGCCCGGGCCGTGGTCCGTGACGGTGAGGACGGCCCCGCCGCGTCCGTCGGTCGGCACCCGCACGGCCACCTCGCCCAGGCCGTGGCCGTGACGCAGCGCGTTCTCGACGAGGTTGGTGACCACCTGCGTGAGTCGGTCGGAGTCGGCCCACACGTCGGGCACGCCGTCGTCGACGCTCACCGTGCCGCTCGTGGCACCGCCCGCGGCGATGTTGTCGAGCACACGCTGCACCAGCACGGGCAGGTCGACCAGGGCCGGTCGCAGCGTGAGGCGTCCGGAGTCGATCCGGGCCGCGTCGAGCAGCTCGGTGATGAGGCGGCTGAGCCGGTCGGCGTCGCTGTCGACGGTCTCGAGCATCAGCTGGCGCTGCTCGTCGGAGAATCGGGACCACTTCTTGAGCAGCGTCGAGGTGAATCCCTTGACGCCCGTCAGCGGCGAGCGCAGCTCGTGCGCGACGGTGGCGACGAGGTCGGATCGCTCGCGGTCGCGTCGGGCGCGGGCCCGAGCCGTGCGCAGGCTCAGCACCAGCCGTCCGACCTCGCCGAGCGGCACGTCGCGCACGAGCGAGCCGGTCATGAGCAGCTCGGTGCCGCCGGGGGTGAACCAGCTCTGCTCGGCGAGCGCGGTACGGGACGCGAAGCCGTCGTAGGGCTTGGTGCAGTCGAACCACTGGTTGCCCTGGAGGTCGCCGAGCGGCACCGCGTCGCGCACATGGCGGCCGACGAGGTCCTCGCGACGGGCACCGAGCATCCGGCAGGCCATGTCGTTGACGCCCTCGACGACGCCGTCCGCCCCGGCGACCACCACGCCGTCCGGGAACTGGTCGAGGTACGGCATGGCCGTCACGATAGTGGGATCAGTCACGTTCGTCCTGTCGGCGACGATCCGCGGGATCACCGGACGCGCTGGGCCCTCGCGGACGCGTAGAGGCACACGGCGGCGGCGGTGGCGAGGTTGAGGCTCTCGGCCCGGCCGTAGATCGGCACCGCGACGACGTGGTCGGCGAGCGCGCGCACGTCGTCGGGCAGGCCCCACGCCTCGTTGCCGAGCAGCCAGGCCGTGGGGCGGGCGAGGATCTCGTCGGTGCCGGGCTCGTGCAGCCCGACGTCGCCGGTGCCGTCGGCGGCGAGCACGCCGAGGCCGAGCTCGCGCAGGGCCGACAGCGCCGCGGGCACGTCGGGCGCCACTGCGACCGGGAGGTGGAACAGGCTGCCGGCGCTGGCCCGTACCGCCTTGGGGTTGTGCGGGTCGACGCTGTGGCCCGCGAGCACGACGGCGTCGGCACCCGCGGCGTCGGCGCACCGCAGCACGGTGCCGGCGTTGCCGGGGTCGCGGACGTCCGCGCACACCACGACCAGCCGGGGGCGGGCGTCCAGCACGACGTCGAGGTCGACGGTCACCAGGCCGCAGCGAGCGACCAGCCCCTGCGGGTTGACCGTGTCGGTCAGCGAGCGGACGACGTCGTCGTCCACCTGCGTCCACGCGACGCCGTCGAGGGCCGCGTCCTGCACCATCTCGGTGTGGGTCGCGGTGGCGTCGGGGGTCGCAAAGACCTCCACGACGGTGCCCGGGCGACGGAGCGCCTCGCGCACCGCCTGGGGGCCCTCGACGAGGAACTCGCCGACCCGCCGGCGGACGGCGGTGTCGGCGAGTCGACGAGCACGCCTGACGCGCCCGGAGCGGGGCGTCAGGTCCTCGGGATCAAGCAGCGCTGACCTTGGGGGCGTTGACGTCGGCCGGCAGCGCGGCCTTGGCAGCCTCGACGAGGACGGCGAACGCGGCCGGGTCGCTGACGGCGAGCTCGGCGAGGATCTTGCGGTCGACCTCGATCTCGGCCAGGCGCAGGCCCTGGATGAACCGGTTGTAGGTCAGGCCGTGCTGGCGGACCGCGGCGTTGATGCGCTGGATCCACAGGCGACGGAAGTCGCCCTTCTTGGCCCGGCGGTCGCGGTAGGAGTAGACCAGCGAGTGGGTGACCTGCTCCTTGGCCTTGCGGTAGAGGCGCGAGCGCTGGCCACGGTAGCCAGATGCGCGCTCCAGGATGACCCGGCGCTTCTTCGTTGCGTTGACGGACCGCTTGACGCGTGCCACTTCAGTACTCCTTGATCGTTGCGGGGTGCTCGGTCAGGTGAGGGTGGGCCGTGGGCCCGACGCTCACTTGCCGAGAAGCTTCTTGACGCGCTTGGTGTCGGCCTTGGACAGCTCGGTCCAGCCACCGTCGAGGCGGGACGCGCCGCTCGACTTCTTCTGCAGCAGGTGGGTGCGACGGCTGCCGGTGGCGTGCATGATCTTGCCGGTACCGGTGAGCTTGACGCGCTTCTTCATGCCCGACTTGGGCTTGAACTTCGGCATTCTTACGCCTCCATGTCTGGGTCGATGTTCTCGGAACGTCGACGGGGCTTCTTCTCGGCGGGCGCGGCGGCGTGGGCGTCGCGCTGTGCCTTCTCGTACTCGCGGTCGGCCTCGCGCTCTGCCTCGAGCTCGGCGGCGGCGACCTCCTTCTCGGCCTTGACCTCGGCGCGGGCCTCGGACTTCTTCTTGTGCGGGCCGAGGACCATGGTCATGTTGCGGCCGTCCTGGCGCGGTGTGGACTCGACGAAGCCGAGGTCCTCGACGTCGGCGGCGAGCCGCTGCAGCAGCCGGAAGCCCAGCTCGGGACGGTGCTGCTCACGACCGCGGAACATGATCGTGATCTTGACCTTGTCGCCCTGGCGCAGGAAGCGCACGACGTGACCCTTCTTGGTGTCGTAGTCGTGCTGGTCGATCTTCGGTCGGAGCTTCATCTCCTTGATGACCGTGTTCGACTGGTTGCGCCGGGACTCACGGGCCTTCTGCGCCGCCTCGTACTTGAACTTGCCGTAGTCCATGAGACGGCAGACGGGCGGACGGGCGGTCGGGGCCACCTCGACCAGGTCGAGGTCTGACTCCGTGGCCAGCCGCAGGGCGTCTTCGATCCGGACGATGCCGACCTGCTCACCGTTGGGTCCGACGAGACGGACCTCGCTCACGCGAATCCGGTCGTTGACGCGCAGCTCGTTGCTGATGGGTCCTCCTGGGGTCGAGAATGTGGGGGCGTCGCAGGCGGAGGGCCGGTGGTGCACGTGCGGTGAAACGAAAAAATGGCCTCCGCCGAAGCGAAAGCCACCACCGTCGTCACCGGCCGGAAGCCCGGCGGCACGACGTCGTCCTGTGCCCCGAGGAACTACCGGGAGGACGTTGACCCGACGACCGTGAGCCGACCAGGTGGGAGGTGGACCTCCACTTCTGACCCCACGATAGCAGGCGACGCGCCGCCGACGCACATCCGTGCGACCGCAACGACGGGGACACCGCGGGCTCACCTCGGCGAAACACCCGCCCGAGAGGCTGGGCCCATGATGTGGCGCGTGCGGACGACCCTCGGCGACCACCCCGGCGCGCTGGCCGACCTGGCCGCGCGCTGCGGGGCCGCCGACCTCAACATCCTGGGCCTGCAGGTGTTCCCCGGTGACGCCGGGGTCACCGACGAGCTGGTGCTGTCCGGGCCCGACGGCACCGCCGACGACGACGTCGCCCGTGCGGTGGCCGGCGACGATCCGTCGTCGACGAGCGTCACCCGGTGCGACGCACGGTCGCTGCGGGACGCCCCCACCCGCTGGCTCGAGGCGGCGCGACGCGTCTCGGGCGGGGAGCCGGACCTGGCGCGCGTCCTGGAGGACCTCCTCGAGACCGACCCGCCCGACCTGGCCGAGTACGCGGGCCACGACCAGATCACCGTGGCGGGGCCCGCCGGCGACGTCGTCGTCCGCCGCGCCGTCGCGTTCACGCCCGCCGAGCAGGCCCGCGCCGCCGCCCTCGCCGCCCTGGTGACGCGGCCGGCGTCGGCCGCCGCCGACGAGGTGCCCGCTCCCCCGGCGGAGGCCGCGACCGTCGACCCCGCGCTGGTCACCCTGCGCGCCAGCACCGCCGCGGACGCGGCGGCCCTCGTCGCGCTGCACGCCCGCTGCGGCGACGAGACGTTGCTGCGCCGGTACCACGCGCCCATGAACCGGGTGATCACCACGCGTCTGGCCCGACGGCTGGCCGCGCCCGACGAGGGCGTGGGGCTCGTCGTCGAGGTCGGCGACCGCGTCGTCGCGCACGGCCTGCTCGTGGCGCGCGACCAGGGCGCCTACGACCGCTGGGAGCTCAGCGTCCTCGTCGAGGACGGCTGGCAGCGGCGCGGGCTCGGCGTCGCGCTGCTCAAGCAGGCGGCGCGGCACGCCAGGGCCGAGGGGGCTCGCGAGCTGGCCTTCGTCACCCAGGCGGGCAACGACGCGTTCCTGCGCACGGTGGGCCGGGCAGGCTTCACCGCCCGCATCCGGCGCCGCGACGGCGTCGTCGAGATCGTCACCTCGCTCCGCGAGGTCCGTCCGCGGCTCGCGTCCGCCGAGCCCACGACGCTGTCACCGACCGTCTGACGGCGCGTCGACGGGTATCGTCCGCCCCGACGACGGGAGGGCGCGTGACGACGCGACGGACGACCGTGCTCGCGGGCGTACTGGCCCTGCTGGTGCTGGCCGGGTGCGGCGGCACCACGATCGACGCCCGCAAGGCCGAGCGCGCGATCGCCGCCGACTACGAGTCGCAGGTCGACGGCGCCCAGGTGACGTCCGTCCGCTGCCCGGACGAGATCGACCCCGAGCCCGGCACCCGCTTCGGCTGCACCATGCGTCTCGCCGACGGCTCCACCGGCCGGATCGGCGTCCGCGTCGTCGACGACGCGGGCAACCTGCGCTGGGACGTCGAGCCCGCCGACTGACGCGGGTGATCGAGCCCGCGCGCGTCCGCCGTCACTCCCGCACCACTGCCCCGGTTTCCCGACGGGACCACGGAGAGTTCTCCGGGGTGGCGTCGGATTCCCAGGTGAACCTGGGAAACCGTCACCGGGTCAGCGGCGGACCCAGCCGTGGCCGTGGGCGGTGGGGACGAGGGTGGAGCCGTCGGCGAGGTGGGCGAGGTCGTCTCCCTCGACGACGGCCATGTGCGGGCCGGCGACGTCGACGACCACGGCGGCGGCCCCCTCCTGACGGGCGGCGGCGCAGGCCTGACGGGCCGGGACGGGGACGGGACGCGCCTTCGGGTCCCAGCGCTGGAGGGTCGCGAGGCTGCTGAACGCGAGCAGCGCACGCCGTCCGTCCGCGCCGGTCAGCAGCACGGCGGCCATCTCGGCGTCCTTGTCGCCCTGGCCGGGTGCGGGGGTGTCGCCGAGCAGCGCCACCACCGGGACGATGACGCGGGCGTCTCCGAGCGCGACCAGCACGGGCGCCGTCCCGTCCTGAGCCCGCGCGGCCAGCGCCGCGGAGAGAGCCGGGTCGGCGGAGCCGTCGTCGTCGGGGAAGGCGGGCTGGGCGAGCGAGGGCACGTCACCACGGTAGGGCTCGCGCGTCGGGGCCCCGGTGAGCGGGTGTGCGGCAGACTGGGCGCATGAACAGCGACGCCACGTACTCCTCCCTCCCGTGGGCCGTCCTCCTGTCGGCGATCCTCGCGTTCTTCGCGTGGCGGTCGTGGCGGGCGGGAGATCGCTGGAGCGCGGTGGCCCGCGCCGGCTGGGCGCTCGTGCCCTGGGCGCTGTGGCTCGTCGGGCTGATGCGCGTGCTCGTCCGGGTGGGCGCCGCCGTGGGCGACTGGGCCGGAGGGTTCGTGTTCCGCCCGTCGTCGTACGTCGGTCTCGCGGTCGCGCTGGTGGCCGCCGCGCTCATCATGCTGGGCTCGTGGCGTCGTCCCCCGCGCGCCGACGGCGCCCCGCGCCGCAGCCTGCGCCGTCAGCGCTCCGACGCCCCCGCCGGCACCCCGGCGAGGAAGCCCGCGGGCAAGCCGGCCGTGGCCGACGAGGACATGGACGACATCGAGGCCATCCTGCGCAAGCACGGCATCCAGTAGCGAGCCCCGAGTTGTCGGTGCGTGGTGATGCCCTGGCATCACCTGCCACCGACAGCTCCCGGGTCAGGCCTGGTGGGCGGCGATCTCGGCGCGGAGGTCGCGGACGGCCTGGGCCGCGCGCTCGCCGTCGGTGCCCTGGATCGCGATGAGCATGTGGGTGTCGCCGTCGCGGCGCGCGAGCGTGGCCCACGGTGCGCCGGTGCGGTACGAGACGCCCTCGACCTCGTCCCACCCGACGACGCGGGTGCGGTAGCCGTTGCGGACGTGGATGCCGTCAGCCTCGGTGTGGACGCTGCTGCGCGCGATGCCGTTGAGCACCGCGAGCGCCGCGAGCAGCACCAGGACGAGCGTCCCGGTCTGGCTCGGCGTGACCGTGGAGCGGATGTCCTCGGGCAGGAAGAACGCGATCGCGAGGAAGATCGCGACCAGGCAGCCGCCGGCGACGTACGACACCATCCGGGCGCCGACGGGACGGGACCTCATGCGCGCCACCGCCTCAGAGCCGGCAGGCCGCGATGTCGGTGACCAGGGTCGCGCGGGCGCCGAGGTCGTACAGGTCGTCCATCACCTGGTGCACGCGCTCGCGCGGCACCATCGAGCGGACGGCGAACCAGCCCTCGCGCTGCAGCGGCGAGACGGTCGGCGACTCGAAGCCGGGCGTCAGGGCGATGGCGGCGTCGACGTGCTCGGCCGCGACGTCGTAGTCCATCAGCACGTAGCTGCGGGCCACCAGGACGCCCTCGATGCGGCGGCGGAACACGTCGTACCCCTCGGGGACGCCGGCACCGCGCCGCGTGATGAGCACGGCCTCGGACTCCAGGATCGGCTCGCCGATGATCTCGAGCCCGGCCTGACGCAGGGTGCTGCCGGTCTCGACGACGTCGGCGATCGCGTCGGCCACGCCGAGGCGCACCGCGGACTCCACCGCGCCGTCGAGCCGCACGACCGAGGCCTCGATGCCGCGCTCGGCGAGGTAGTCCTCGACGATGCCGGTGTAGGACGTGGCGATGCGGGCGCCGGCGAGGTCGCGGGCGTCGGTCATCGTCCCGACGGGGGCCGCGAACCGGAACGACGAGCCGCCGAACCCCAGCGCCGTGGCCTCCTCGGCCTTGGCGTGGGAGTCGAGCAGCAGGTCGCGGCCGGTGATGCCGACGTCGAGCGTGCCCTCCCCCACGTACAGGGCGATGTCGCGGGGGCGCAGGTAGAAGAACTCGACGCCGTTGTCGGCGTCGAGCATCACCAGGTCGCGCGAGCTGCGGCGCTGCCGGTAGCCGGCCTCGGTGAGGATCTGCGCGGCAGCCTCGGCCAGGGCGCCCTTGTTGGGCACGGCGATCTTGAGCACGGTCAGGGCCTCGTCGTCGGGGTGGTGGTCACAGGTGGGCGTAGACGTCGTCGAGGCCGATGCCGGAGGCGATCATCATCACCTGCGCGTGGTACAGCAGCTGGCTGATCTCCTCGGCGGCCCGCTCCGGCCCCTCGTGCTCGGCGGCCATCCACGACTCGGCGGCCTCCTCGACGAGCTTCTTGCCGATGGCGTGCACGCCGGCGTCGAGCTCGGCCACGGTGCCCGATCCCTCGGGCCTGGTGACGGACTTCTCCGAGAGCTCGGCGAACAGCTGGTCGAACGTCTTCACGGGGCGCCAGCCTACCGGTCGCCGTGCGGCGTCCGACTCGGCACCGAGGCCAGCACGAGTGCGGTGGCGACGGCGGCCTCCGCGGCCTCGCGTCCCTTGTCCTCGTGGCTGTCGGGCAGCCCGGCGCGGTCGAGCGCCTGCGCCTCGTCGTCGCACGTGAGCAGGCCGAACCCGACGGGCACGCCCGTGCGCAGGGCGACGTCGGCCAGGCCGGTCGTCGTCGCGTCGCAGACGTACTCGAAGTGCGGGGTGCCGCCCCGGATGACGACGCCGAGCGCCACCACCGCGTCGTACCCGGCCTTCGCGTACGCGGACGCGACGACGGGCAGCTCGAACGACCCGGGCACGCGGACCACCTCGTGCTGCGCGCCCGCGTCGGTCAGCGCGGCGACGGCGCCGGCGACCAGGCCGTCCATCACCACCTCGTGCCAGGACGAGGCGAGGACGACGACCTGCAGGCCGCTGCCGTCGAGGCTCGTGGACTCGGGTGCTCCGGACCGGCTCATCGGGCTGCTCCTTCGATCGTGGTGAGGTCGGGCAGGTCGTGCCCCATCCGGGCCGCCTTGGTCTGCAGGTAGCGCAGGTTGTCGGGCGTCGGTCGGATCGCGAGCGGCAGGCGCTCGACGACGTGGACGCCGTACGTCTCCAGCGCGCGCTCCTTGTCGGGGTTGTTGGTGAGCAGCCGCACCGAGGAGACGCCGAGGTCGCGCAGCACCTGGGCGCCGGCGGCGTAGTCGCGCGCGTCGATCGCGAAGCCGAGGTCGAGGTTCGCGTCGACGGTGTCGCGCCCACCGTCCTGGAGCGCGTAGGCCTGCAGCTTGCCCACCAGGCCGATGCCGCGACCCTCGTGCCCGCGCAGGTAGACCACGACGCCGGAGCCGTGCTCGGTGATCGCCGACATCGACGCCTGCAGCTGCGGGCCGCAGTCGCAGCGCTGCGAGCCCAGGACGTCGCCGGTCAGGCACTCGGAGTGCACCCGGACGAGGACGTCGGTGCCCTCGCCGAGGTCGCCGTGGACGAGCGCCACGTGCTCGGCGCTGCTGACGGTGTCGCGGTACCCGTAGGAGGTGAACGTCCCGAACTCGGTGGGCAGCTGCGCCTCGGCGAGCCGCTCGACCTGCGACTCGTGCCGGCGGCGGTAGGTGGCGAGGTCCTCGATCGAGACGAGCGCGAGGTCGTGGTCGTCGGCGAACGCCCGTAGCTGCGGGCCGCGCATCAGCTCGCCACGGTCGTCGACGAGCTCGCCGATGACGCCGGCGGGCGTGAGGCCGGCCAGGCGGGTGAGGTCGACCGCGGCCTCGGTGTGGCCGCCGCGGGCCAGCACGCCGCCGTCGTTGGCGCGCAGCGGCAGGACGTGGCCGGGCTGCACCAGCTCGAACGGCTCGGTGGCCGAGTCGGCGAGGACGCGCACCGTCCGGGCCCGGTCGGTGGCCGAGATCCCGGTGGTGATGCCGTCGCGGGCGTCCACCGAGATCGTGTAGGCGGTACGCATCTTCTCGCGGTTGTGCGGCGTCATCAGCGAGATGCCGAGCCGGTCGAGCAGCGCCCCGGTGACGGGCGCGCAGACGTACCCGCTGCTGTAGCGCACCAGGAGCCCCATCAGCTCGGGCGTGGCCTTGGACGCGGCGAAGATCAGGTCGCCCTCGTTCTCGCGGTCCTCGTCGTCGACGACGACGACGGCCTTGCCGGCGGCGATGTCGGCGAGGGCGCGCTCGATGGTGTCGAGCCGCATCCGTTGGTCGGGACCGCTCATCGCAGGGCCTCCTGGGGTCGGGGTCGGGCGGACGGTCCGCCGGTGGTGCGGGACACGCGCAGCCAGGTGACGAACCCGACCGCGCAGAACAGGCCGTAGCCGCCGTACATCACGGCCGACGGGTAATACCCGGCCTGGACGAGCAGCGGCACCCCGACGGCGTCGACCGCGATCCAGACCAGCCAGAACTCGCTCCAGCCGCGGGCCATGGCGTAGGTGGCGAGCATGCTGCCGGTGAGGATCCAGGCGTCGCTGAGCGGGCCGTAGGAGTCCAGGGCGCGCAGGGTCGGCGTCAGCACGACCATGCCGAGGACGGCCAGGCCGAGCATGAGCAGCCGGTCGCGTCCGCTCGCCCACCCGGGGCGGATCGCGCCACCGTCGGAGGCCTCGCCGTCACGGCTCGACCGGCGCCAGCGCACCCAGCCGTACACGCTGAGCGCGACGAAGAAGACCTGCCGCCCGGCCTGGCCCCAGAGGTCCTCGGCCTGCGGCTTGTCGAGGATGCCGCCGAGGAAGACCGTCAGCAGCAGCAGGTTGCCGACCACGCCCACGGGCCAGGCGAGCACCGACCGGCGCAGGCCGAACCACGCGCTGCCGAGGCCGAAGGCGTTGCCCACGACCTCGCGCACCAGGATCGGGGCCCCGGCGACGACGAACGTCCCCTCCAGGAGCCAGTCGAGCGGGTTCACCGCATCAGCCTCTCGACGTACTTGGCCAGGACGTCGACCTCGAGGTTGACGACGTCGCCGGGCCGGCGGGCGCCGAGCGTCGTGGCCTCGAGCGTGGTGGGGATGAGCGAGACGCTGAAGCTGGGCTCGTCGCCGTCGACCACCTCGACCACGGTGAGCGAGGTGCCGTCGACGGTGATCGAGCCCTTCTCGGCGACGTAGCGGGCGAGCTCGGCCGGGAGCGCGATGCGGACGACCTCCCAGTGCTCGCTCGGCGTGCGCGACACGATGGTGCCGGTGCCGTCGACGTGGCCCTGCACGACGTGGCCGCCCATCCGCCCGCCGGCCTGCATGGCGCGCTCGAGGTTGACCTTGTCGCCCACGGCGAGCGCACCGATCGAGGTCCGGTCGAGGGACTCGCGCATCACGTCGACGGCGAAGGTCTCGTCGGTCTGCTCGCTGACGGTCAGGCAGCAGCCGTTGACGGCGATCGAGTCGCCGTGCCGGGCGTCGGAGACCACGAGCGGCCCGTGGACGGTGAGGCGCACGGCGTCGCCCTGGTCCTCGATGGCGGCGACGGTGCCGAGCTCCTCGACGATGCCGGTGAACATCAGTGGTCTGCTCCTCGGGTGGGACGGTGGGACGCACGCAGGGGGCGAGCGGTGATGCGGACGTCGTCGCCGAGCAGGGCGACGTCGGTGGTCCGGAGGCGGACGGCGTCGGCGATCGTCGCGAACGCGTCGGTCTCGAGCGCAGCGGTGCCGGCGCCGAGCAGCGCGGGGGCGACGTACGCGACGACCTCGTCGACGAGCCCGGCGGCGACGAACGCGCCGGCGACGTGCGGGCCTCCCTCGAGCCACACGTGCCGGACCTCGCGCGCGGCCAGCGTCGCGAGCGCCTCGTGGGGGTCGCGGGTGCGCAGCTGCAGCGAGGGGGCGGCGTCGTCGAGGACGGCGGCACCGGCGGGGACGTCGGACTCCCCCAGGACGACGCGCAGCGGCTGCTCGTCGGCGGGCAGGGGGCGGTCGTCGGCGTCGCGGACGGTGAGCCGGGGATTGTCGGCCAGGACGGTGCCGGTGCCGACCAGCACCGCGTCGCACTCGGCGCGGAGACGGTGGACGTCGCGGCGGGCGTCCGAGCCGGTGATCCAGCGGCTGGAGCCGTCGGCGGCGGCGCTGCGCCCGTCGAGGGAGGCGGCCAGCTTCCAGGTGACGAACGGACGTCCGGTGCTGACGGCGTGCGTCCACGCGCGGTTGAGGTCGGAGGACTCGTCGGCCAGGACGCCGGTCTCGACGTCGACGCCGGCGGCGCGCAGGCGATCGGCTCCCCCGGCGGCCTGCGGGTTGGGGTCGGTCTGGGCGACCACCACACGGGCCACGCCGGCGGCGACCAGGGCCTCGGCGCACGGGGGCGTGCGTCCGGTGTGGTTGCACGGCTCGAGGGTGACGACGGCGGTGGTACCACGGGCCGCGTCGCCGGCAGCGGCGAGCGCGACCGCCTCGGCGTGCGGGGTGCCGGCGCCGCGGTGCTCGCCCTCGGCGACGAGGGTGCCGTCGGGCGCGAGGAGGACGCAGCCGACGCGTGGGTTGGGGTAGGTGCGGGACCGGTGGGCGCGCGCGAGCTCGAGCGCACGACGCATCGCGTCGGTCTCGGCGTCGCTGGCCACGTGCGGTCCCTCTCGTCGTCCGGCTGCGGACTCCGAGGGCAGGGGTGGCGTGGGTCGCGTGCACGCCGGACGTCGCCGGCGGGTCCGCGACCGCGTGCACCTCCCATCCGGACTTTCACCGTCGGTCCCGGAGTTCCACCAGGTCAACCGGGACTCCCCGTGAGGGGCGACCCGGGTCGCGGACTGTCACCGCCGGCTCGGACTTTCACCGACCCCGGAGCACGCGAGCGTGAGCTCGTCTGTTCTCCCTCGATCCTAGCGCGGGCGGCGGACGGCGCCCCGCGGGCGTCCACCTGGTGACGAGAGTCTCTGGATCGTGGCTGATGTCTGGATCGTGGTCGCTCGAGCGACCACGATCCAGAGATCCGCGTCGGCCGCGGCGGCTCAGGCGTGCGAGGAGACCGCGGACGCGGCCGCCCGCAGGCCGACGACGGCGGCGTCGGGGTCGTCGGCGCCGAAGACGGCCGAGCCGGCGACGAACACGTCGGCACCCGCCTCGGCGGCGCGCTCGATGGTCTGGGGCGAGATGCCGCCGTCGACCTGGAGCCACAGGTCGCCGCCGACGGCGTCGAGCAGGGCCCGCGTGCGCCGGATCTTGGGCAGGGTCAGGTCGAGGAAGGACTGGCCGCCGAAGCCGGGCTCGACGGTCATCACGAGCACCATGTCGAGCTCGGGCAGCAGGTCGGCGTAGGGCTCGATCGGCGTGGCGGGGCGCAGCGCCATGCTCGCGCGGGCGCCGGCGCTGCGGATCTCGCGGGCCAGCCGGACCGGTGCACGAGCCGCCTCGACGTGGAACGTGACGCTGCCGGCACCGGCCTCGGCGTACGCGGGCGCGTGCGCGTCGGGGTCCTCGATCATCAGGTGCGCGTCGATCGGCTGCACGGCCACCTTGGCCAGGGCCTCGAGCACCGGGAGGCCGAGCGTCAGGTTGGGCACGAAGTGGTTGTCCATCACGTCGACGTGCAGCCAGTCGGCGGACGAGATCCGCCTGGCCTCGGACTGGAGGTTGGCGAAGTCGGCCGACAGGATGCTCGGGGAGATCTGGATGCCCATGGGCGCGACCCTATCGACGGCGCAGCAGGGCCAGGAACATGGCGTCGGTGCCGTGCACGTGCGGCCACAGCTGGACGTACGGGCCGGTGAGATCGCCCACCTGCGGCACCGCCGCGGTCGCGTCGAGCACCTCGACGTCGTCGCGGCCGGCGACGAAGGCCTCGACCACCCCGACCGTCTCGTCGCGGTGCGGCGAGCAGGTGGCGTAGGCGACGACGCCGCCGGGACGGACCTGGCGCCACGCGCTGTCGAGCAGCGCGGTCTGCAGGGCCACCAGCGCGGGGACGTCGTCGGGCGTGCGGCGCCAGCGGGCCTCGGGACGGCGACGCAGCGCGCCCAGACCGGTGCAGGGGGCGTCGACCAGGACCCGGTCGAACGGACCGCCGGAGACGTCCTCGCGTCCGTCACCCACCTCGACGACCGCCGTCGGCACGAGCTCGAGCGACTGCCGCACCAGCGCGGCACGGTGCTCCAGCACCTCGTTGGCCACCAGGTGCGCGCCGCGCTCGCCCGCCACCGCGGCGAGCAGTGCGGCCTTGCCGCCGGGTCCGGCGCACAGGTCGAGCCAGGCGGCGTCGTCACCGTCGAGCGGGGCCGCGGCGAGCGCGAGGGCGACGAGCTGCGAGCCCTCGTCCTGGACGCCCGCGCGGTGCTCGCGGACGGCGGCCGAGCGGCCGGGGTCCCCGCCGCCCAGGTGCACGGCGTAGGGCGACCAGCGGCCGGGGGTGCTGTCGTCGTCGCCCAGCTCCTCGACCGTGGACAGGCCGGGGCGGGCGACGAGCGTGACGCCCGGGGCGTCGTTGTCGGCGGCGAGCAGCAGCGCCGTCGCGTCGAGGGCCTGGCTGGTGTCGCCGAGCGCGTCGCGGAGCGCCTCGACCACCCAGCGCGGGTGCGAGTGCACGACCGACAGGTGGCCGACGACGTCCGTCGTCCGCGACGGTGCCACGCGACGCGTCCACTCCTCGAGGTCGGCCTGCGAAACCTTGCGCAGCACGGCGTTGACGAACGAGGCCGGACGGTGGCCGACGACGCGCCGCACGAGGTCCACGCTCGTCGACACCGCGGCGTGGCTGGGCACCCGCATCGAGAGCAGCTGGTGCACGCCGAGCCGCAGGACGTCGCGGACGGGCGGGTCGAGCCTGGCCACACCCTGCTTGGCGGTGCGGTCGAGGATCGCGTCGTACGTGCCGAGACGACGGACGGTGCCGTGCGCGAGCTCGGTGGCGAAGGCCGCGTCGCGCGGGTCGAGGCGGTGCTCGCGGAGCAGGCGGGGCAGCAGCAGGTTGACGTAGGCGTCCTGGTCGTCGATGGCCCGCAGGACCTCGAACGCGACGCCGCGGGCGGCGTCAACCAAGGTGCTCGCCCCCGGTGAGCCTCAGGCCGCGGGCCCAGTCGGCGGCGGGCATGTGCTTCTTGCCCGGCGGGCGCACGTCACCGAGGCGGACGCTGCCGTCGGCGCAACCCACGTGGACGGTCTTGCGCGCGGCGGCGACCTCACCGGGTGCGAGCGGGGGGCCGTCGGGGTCGGGGACGACGGGGCCGAGGCCGATCCGGTCGCCGCCGAACGTCGTCCACGCGCCGGGCGCGGCCGTGCAGCCGCGCACACGCCGGTCGACGGCGACCACGGGGTGCGTCCAGTCGACGCGGGCGTCGTCGGCGGTGAGCTTGGGCGCGAGGCTCACGCCGTCGACGGGCTGCTCACGCGCGTCCAGGTCGCCCGCCTCGAGGTGGTCGAGGGCGTCGAGCAGCAGGCCCGAGCCGTGGTCGGCCAGGCGCTCGAGCAGGTCGCCGGACGTGTCGCGCTCGCGCACGCGCTCGGTGACGACGCCGAGCACCGGGCCGGCGTCCATCTCCTGCACGAGCCGGAAGACGGTGGCTCCGGTGACCTCGTCGCCGGCCATCACGGCCCGCTGGACCGGGGCGGCGCCGCGCCAGGCGGGCAGCACCGAGAAGTGCAGGTTCACCCAGCCGTGCGTAGGCACGTCGAGGACGTGCTGCGGCACCAGGGCGCCGTAGGCGACGACGGGGCAGCAGTCGGGGCGCAGGTCGGTGAGCTGTCGGACGAACTCGGGGTCGCGCGGGTGGGCGGGCTTGAGCACGTCGATGCCGAGCTCGTGGGCGGCGAGCGCCACGGGCGACTCCTCCACGCGACGTCCCCGCCCGGTGCGGGCGTCGGGGCGCGTGACGACCGCGACCACCTCGTGCGCGCTCGCGGCCAGCCGCCGCAGGGCCGGCAGCGCGACGTCGGGCGTCCCCGCGAAGACCAGTCTCATTCCTCCCACCCTAGAGCTCCCGCGATCCGGCGGTTCTGCTGGTGCCGTCCGGCGGTTGCACTGGCGTCGTCCGTCAGTTCGGCGGGAGCAGGCCACCGTCAGACCGGCGGATCTGCCGGACCGCTCCGGCCGAAGCGACGGACGGCACCAGCAGAACCGCCGGATCGCGGCGTGGGGGGGGTCAGAAGGGGAGGGAGACCGGGTCGAGGCGGATGCGGAGGGTGGGCTCCTTGCGGAGGCTGCGGGCGGCCTGCAGCTCGCGCAGGGCGTCGACGAGGGCGCCACCACGGTGGCGGGGCACCCGGACGACGAGACGCGCGCCGGCGTCCTCGCCGCGCTGCTCGGGAAGGGCGACGGGGCCGAGCAGCTCGCAGGGCTGCGGCCACTCGCGCTCCAGCAAGGGCTCGAGCTGGTCGGCGGGGGCCTCGATGCTGGCGAGGCGGACGGCGGGCGGGAAGTGCGCCAGCCGGCGGTCGGCCAGCTCGCGGCGGGCGAAGCCGACCGGGTCGGCCCGCACCACCGCCTGCAGGGCGGGGTTGGCGGGGTCGCCGACGAGCACGACGCGTCCGCCGTCGCCCGCCGGTCGGACGAGGGCCGCGGCGTTGAGCCACCGGCGGACGGACTCCTCGGCGGTGCGCAGGTCGGCCCGGGCCAGGAGCAGCCAGGTGTCCATCAGCAGCGCCGCGGCGTACCCGCCCTCGGCGTGCGGCTCGGCCCCCGGCGTGGCGACCACCAGACGCGGCGTGCCGTCGACGCGTGCCTCGCGCGTCTCGCCGGACGCGCCCACCACCGGGACGGACGGGAACGCGCGTCCGAGCTCCTCGGCGGTGCGCCCGCGACCGACGACCGGTGCCCGCAGCTGCCCACCGCCGCACTCGGCGCAGCGCCAGTGCTCGGCGACGGTGCCGCACCAGCGGCAGACCGGGTCGGCGTCGTGGCCGGGCTGCGCGAGCGGGCCGTGGCACCGCTGGCACCGCGCGGGCTCGTGGCAGCGCTGGCAGGCGAGCGCCGTGCGGTACCCGGCACGCGGCACCTGGACGAGCACCGGCCCCTGCCGGAGCCCCGCCCGCACCACCTGCAGCGCGTCGACGGGCAGCCGGGCGGCCTGCGCCGCGGCGTCGCGGGCCATCGCGCGGTCGTCGGAGCCGCCCACCTGGCCGCGGGCCCACGCGGTGCGGCGCGCCGCGGGGTCGAGCTCGATCGAGCCGGCCCACCCCGTGTCGACGAGGTGCTGGGCCTCGCAGGTGCGCGCGTGCGCGGCGAGCAGCGCCGCGCACCCGGCGTCGGCGGCGCGCGTGAGCAGCACCTCACGGGCGTGCGGGTAGGGCGCCCGCGGCTCGGCGTGGAGGTCGTCGCCGTCGTCCCAGATCGCCACCAGGCCGAGGTCGTGGACGGGCGCGAACGCGGCGGCGCGCGTGCCGACGACGGCCCGCACCTGGCCGCGGGACAGCTTCAGGAAGGCCGCGTAGCGAGCCGACGGGCCGAGGTCGGCGGTGAGGACCACGTGGTGCCCGGGGCCCAGCACGTCGGTGAACGCGGCGTCGAGGCGCGCGACGTCGTGGGTGTCGGGAACGACCACCACCGCTCCCCTGCCCTGGCGCAGGACGGCCAGCACCGACGCCGCCAGCGTGCGCGGGACGTCGGCCGTGGGCGGCGCGCTCCACACCGCCCGGACGGGCTCGCCCGCCGCGAGCGACGCGGCCCACCGCCGGCCCTCGGGCTCGGCGAACGACACCGGCACCTCGGGCAGCGGCCCGGCCGCGGACGGCTTGGGCTCGCGCGCCTCGACGCGGGCGTGCCGGGGCGGGACGGCGAGCCGGACGACGTCGCTGAACGTGCCGGCGTAGCGGTCGGCCACCTGCCGCACCAGACGCGCCACGTCGGGACGCAGCACCACCTCGGGCGAGACGGCGCGGGCGAGCGAGCCCAGACGGCCCTCGTGGGCCGAGGCGTCGACGCGCTCGAGCACCAGCCCCGCGACCTGGCGTCCGGCGAAGCGGACGGTGACCCGGCACCCCGGCTGCGCCGCCTCGTCCATCGCCTCGGGGACGAGGTAGTCGAACGGGCGGTCGAGGTGCGCGAGCGGCACGTCGACGGCGACGCGGGCGACGGGCAGGTGCGCGGCGGTGCCCGTCACCGCGGCCTTGGTGGGCCGCACCCGGGTGCGCAGCAGCGCGAGCTGCTCGGGGACGTCGCTCGTGCTCATGACCGACACCTACCAGCCGGCACCGACGTGCGGTGCCGGCCGGGTGGAGCAGGCGTCAGAGACCCGCAGCGGCGCGCAGCGCGTCGGCGCGGTCGGTGCGCTCCCAGGTGAAGTCGGGGAGCTCGCGGCCGAAGTGGCCGTACGCGGCGGTCTGCGCGTAGATCGGGCGCAGCAGGTCGAGGTCGCGGATGATCGCGGCGGGACGCAGGTCGAAGACCTCGTCGACGGCGCGCTCGATGTCCTCGACCGGGACCGTGTTGGTGCCGAACGTGTCGACGTACAGGCCGACGGGCTGCGCCTTGCCGATGGCGTAGGCCACCTGGACCTCGGCCTTGGTGGCCAGGCCGGACGCGACGACGTTCTTGGCGACCCAGCGCATCGCGTAGGCGGCCGAGCGGTCGACCTTGCTCGGGTCCTTGCCGGAGAACGCGCCGCCGCCGTGACGGGCGTAGCCGCCGTAGGTGTCGACGATGATCTTGCGGCCGGTGAGGCCGGCGTCGCCCATGGGGCCGCCGATCTCGAAGCGGCCGGTGGGGTTGACCAGCAGGCGGTAGTCGCTGTGGTCGACGTCGAAGCCCTGGAGCACCTCGTCCACGACGTGCTTCTTGATGTCGGGGGTGAGCATGTTGTCGAGGTCGATGTCGGTGGCGTGCTGGCTCGACACGACGATGGTGTCGATGCGCGTGGGCCGGCCGTCGTCGCCGTACTCGACGGTGACCTGGGTCTTGCCGTCCGGACGCAGGTAGGCCAGCGTGCCGTCCTTGCGCACCTGCGACAGGCGCTGGGCCAGGCGCTGCGCGATGACGATGGGCAGCGGCATCAGCTCGGGGGTCTCGTCGACCGCGAAGCCGAACATCAGGCCCTGGTCACCGGCGCCCTGGGAGTCGAGCGCGTCGGTGGCGCCCTCGGTGCGGCTCTCGTGCGCGGTGTCGACGCCCTGCGCGATGTCGGGCGACTGGGCGCCGATCGCGACGCTGACGCCGCACGACGCGCCGTCGAAGCCCTTGGTGGAGGAGTCGTAGCCGATCGCCAGGATCCGCTCGCGCACGATGTCGGAGATGTTGGCGTAGCCCTGGGTCGTGACCTCGCCGCCGACGACGACGAGACCGGTCGTCAGCAGGGTCTCGACCGCGACGCGGCTGGTCGGGTCCTGGCGCAGCAGCTCGTCGAGGATGCTGTCGCTGATCTGGTCGGCGATCTTGTCGGGGTGTCCCTCGGTGACGGACTCGGAGGTGAAGAGACGACGGCCCACGGGTGGCTCCTGTGACGGTTGAGGCAGCTGGTGATCGGGACGCGGACGCGCCGAGGACGGCGACGGCCGCAGGCCAGCCTAGCGTGAGGCGCCGTCAGTCCCCGACGCGTCCCAGCCGTCGGGCCACCTGGTCCCACACGGCGTGGGCGACCGACAGCTTGGACCCGTGCGGCACCGGCGTGGCCGAGCCGTCGGGGGCGAGGATGGTCGCCTCGTTGTCGGGGCGGTCGAACGCGCGGCCCTCGCCGACGTCGTTGAGCACGAGCAGGTCGCAGCCCTTGCGCTCGAGCTTGCGTCGCGCGTGCTCGAGCACGCTGCCCCTGGCGTCGCCGGTCTCGGCGGCGAAGCCCACCAGGACCGGACCCGCGTCGGGCTCGGAGGCGCGACGGTCGACGCGGGCCTGCACCAGGGCGGCGAGCACGTCGGGGTTCTCCACGAGCTCGACGACCGGGGGCGCGCCACCCGGCTCCTTCTTGATCTTGGTCGGCACCTGCGACGCCGGGCGGAAGTCGGCCGGCGCGGCGGCCATCACGACGGCGTCGGCCTCGGGTGCCAGGCGCAGCATCGCCTCGTGCAGGTCGCGGGTGCTCTCGACGCGGGTGACGTCGACGCCGGCGGGCAGCGGCACGGACACGTGCGCTGCCACCAGGTGAACCGA
Organism: Solicola agrisoli; assembly: GCF_049059935.1. Lineage (NCBI taxonomy): Bacteria > Bacillati > Actinomycetota > Actinomycetes > Propionibacteriales > Nocardioidaceae > Solicola > Solicola agrisoli. The sequence continues at coordinate 74,759 of NZ_JBMGQR010000005.1, forward strand.
CGCGCCGCGGGCGACGGCCGCCTCGGCCAGCGCGACGCCCTGGCGTCCGGACGACCGGTTGCCCAGGTAGCGGACGGGGTCGAGGTGCTCGCGGGTGCCGCCGCAGCTGACCAGCACCCGCACGCCGACCAGGTCGGGCGCGACCGTGCCGCGGGCGAGCAGGTCGGACGCCAGCGCGAACACCCGCTCGGGGGCGGGCAGACGACCCTTGCCGGAGTCGGCGCCGGTGAGGCGGCCGACGTCGGGCTCGACGACCGTGACGCCGCGCTCGCGCAGCAGCGCCACGTTGGCGCGGGTGGCGGCGTGCTCCCACATCTCGGTGTGCATCGCCGGGACGAGCACCACCGGGCACCGCGCGGTGAGCAGGGTGCTGGTCAGCAGGTCGTCGGCCAGCCCGTGGGCGGCACGCGCCAGCAGGTCGGCGGTGGCGGGCGCCACCACGACCAGGTCGGCGCTCTGCCCGATCCGGACGTGGGGCACCTCGTGGACGTCGCTGAACACGCCGGTCGCGACCTTCTGGCCCGACAGCGCCTCCCAGGTGGCGGCGCCGACGAACTCCAGGGACGCCGCCGTGGGCACGACGCGGACGTCGTGCCCCGACTCGGTGAACAGGCGGAGCAGCTCGGCGGACTTGTAGGCCGCGATGCCGCCACCGACGCCCAGGACGACGGTGCTCACGAGACAGTCAGCTCCTGCTGCGGCGACTCAGGTGGCCGACGGGGTGGCGTCCTCGGGGTCGACGTCCTCACAGGTGAGGAGGTCGGAGTCGATCTCGCGCAGTGCGATCGACAGCGGCTTCTCCTGGACGTGCGTGTCGAGGAGCGGGCCCACGTACTCGAGCAGGCCCTCTCCGAGCTGGGAGTAGTACGCGTTGATCTGACGAGCGCGCTTGGCGCTGTAGAGGACCAGCTTGTACTTGGAGTCGGTCTTGGACAGAAGGTCGTCGATCGGCGGGTTGGTGATGCCCTCGGGGGCGGGGCGGGTACCGGACACGCGTGTGACCTCGCAAAGTCTGTTGAGAAAAGGGGCTAGCCGAACAAGTCTAGCAACTGCGCGGCCGCGACCGGGACCTGCGTGTTCACGACCGTCACGTCGAACTCCGCCTCGGCCGCCAGCTCGAGCCTCGCGGTCGCCAGGCGACGCTCGCGCTCCTCGTCGTCCTCGGTGCCCCGACCGACCAGTCGGCGGGTCAGCTCGTCCCAGCTGGGCGGTGCCAGGAAGCAGAACAGCGCCTCCGGCATGGCCTCGCGCACCTGGCGGGCGCCCTGGAGGTCGATCTCGAGCAGGGCCGGTCGGCCGGCCGCGAGCACGGCGTCGACGGGGCCGCGCGGCGTGCCGTACCGGTGCCGCCCGTGGACGACGGCCCACTCGAGCAGGTCGTCCTCGGCCACCATCTGGTCGAAGGCCGCCTCGCTGACGAAGTGGTAGTGGACGCCGTCCTGCTCGCCGGGGCGCGGCGGACGGGTGGTCGCCGAGACCGAGATCCAGACCTCGGGGTGGTGCTCGCGGACCCAGGCCGCGACGGTGCCCTTGCCCACCGCGGTGGGGCCGGCGAGGACCACCAGGCGGGAGCGCTGTGCGTCAGCCACGGGGAGCGAACTCACGCTCCAGCTTCTCGACCTGCTTGGCGCCCAGACCACCGACCCGGCGGCTGCGCGCGATCTCGAGACGCTCCATGACCTGCTCGGCGCGGACCTTGCCCAGCCCGGGCAGGGCCTGCAGGAGGTCGATCACGCGCATCTTCGCGACGACGTCGTTGGTCTTGCCCTCGCGGAGCACGTCGGACAACGAGCCTCCGGCGTGCTTGAGCCGGTTCTTGATCTCGGCCCGCTCGCGGCGTGCCGCAGCTGCCTTCTCGAGCGCTGCCTGGCGTTGCTCGGGCGTCAGCGGCGGAAGAGCCAACGGTCGTTCACCTCGTGGGGTCGTGCGGGCGCGCCGAGCGCCGCGTGGGATACGAACCTAGCCGCGTGCGGCGCACCGCTGCAAGGCGGCGTCGACCGTCACAGCCCAGGTCAGGAGGGGCGGATGACGATGTCGCACTCGTCCTGTACCTGGTCGTTGATCCGGGTCGTCACCGTGCTGCTGTTGGCCTGGCGCAGCTGTTCCAGCGAGGTCGTGAGCTTGGCGCGGTCGTCGTCGGTGAGGTCCTGCAGGTTCTGCTGGGCGAGCAGGTCCTGGTAGGTGATGCCGACGGTCTTGAGCGTCTCGGCGAACGACGTGAGCGCGGACGCGATGCCACGCCAGTCGGCGTCCACGGGCTCGGGCGCCACGTCGGCGATCCGCTGGGCGGCACCGGCGGCCGTCGCGAGGTCGGCGTCGGTCGCGGCGTTGCCGATGGCCCGCAGCTGGCCCTCGGTGTCGCGGATGGTGGCGCAGTAGGGGCTGTCGCCGCCGCACGCGGTGAGCACGGCTGCGGCCGCGGTCGTCGCGACCACCGCCCCGAGGGAACGACGCACGGGTGCTCCTGTCCTGGCGCCGCGGGACCGCGGACGCGGGCGACATCCTCGCACGGGCCGCACGCCGTCAGTCCAGGGCACGCGCGGCCGCGTCGCGGAGGGCGACCGGGTCCGGCCCGGCCTCGAGCACCGCCCGCGACGTCGTGGGCACCACGAGCGCGTCGACGCCGTCGAAGATGCGCTCGAGGTCGGCGGCGGTGCCGCCCTGGGCGCCGAGCCCGGGCACCAGGATCGGCCCGTTCACCGACAGGTCCTCCCCCGTGCTGCCCACCGTCGCGCCCACGACCAGGCCGACCGAGCCGAGCGGGTCGGCGCCGGCGTTGGCGGCGCGCACGTGGTCGACGACGACGCCCGCCACCGTGCGGCCGTCCTCGACGCGCGCGTGCTGCACCTCGGGGCCCTCGGGGTTGGAGGTGAGGGCCAGGACGAGGACGCCTCCCCCGTGGCGCTCGGCGGTCGCCAGGAACGGCTGCACCGAGCCGAAGCCCAGGAACGGGGAGACCGTGACGGCGTCGGCGCACAGCGGCGACGCGGGGTCGAGGTAGGCGTCGGCGTAGGCCTGGGCCGTCGAGCCGATGTCACCGCGCTTGACGTCGAGCAGCACCAGCGCGCCCGCGTCGCGCGCGGCCGCGATCGTGCGCTCCAGGACGGCCACGCCGGCCGACCCGTGACGCTCGAAGAAGGCCGACTGCGGCTTGAGCACGCCCACGGTGCCGGCCAGCGCGTCGACCGCGCCGAGGGCGAACGACTCGAGCCCGCGGACGTCGTCCGCCAGGCCCCACCGCTCGAGCAGGGACGGGTGCGGGTCGATGCCCACGCACAGCGGGCCGAGACGGGCCGCGACCTCGTGCAGCCGGGCGCCGAACGAGACCGCGCTCATCGCGCCACCTCCCGTCGCCAGACCTGTGACTCCCACGGGGCGAGGGTCCGCCCGACCACCGGGTCGGCGCCGTCCGGACGCACGCCGATGACCAGCTCGGCGTCGTGCCACAGGCCGGCGCCGGGCGGCGCGGGCACCTCGTCGCCCGAGAGGTTGACGACGACCAGCAGCAGGGAGTCGCCCAGCGTGCGGGTGAACGCGTAGACCCGGTCGTCCGCGCCGACGAGCGCGAAGTCGCCCAGGGCGACCACCGGGTCGTCGTGGCGGAGCGCGACCAGCCGGCGGTAGTGGTGGAACACCGAGTCGGGGTCGTCGTGCTCGGCGGCGGCGTTGACCACCGCGGCGTCGGGGTTGACCGGCGCCCACGGCTCGCCGGCGGTGAAGCCCGCGTGCAGCGAGCCGTCCCACTGCACGGGGGTGCGGGCGTTGTCGCGGGCCATCGGACGGATGGACGCGAGCACGTCGGCCTCGTCGCGTCCGGCCGCGACCTGCTCGCGCAGGTGGTTGATCGACTCGATGTCGCGCAGCTCGGACGCCTCGGCCAGCGGCGCGTTGGCCATGCCCAGCTCCTCGCCCTGGTAGACGTACGGGGTGCCGCGGTGCAGGTGCAGCAGGGTGGCGAGCGACTTGGCCGAGACGACGCGGTGCTCGCCGTCGTCGCCGAACCGCGACACGGCGCGGGGCTGGTCGTGGTTGTCCCAGTACAGGCTGTTCCAGCCGCGGTCGGCCAGCGCGAGCTGCCAGCGCGACAGCGAGTCGCGCAGCGCGGTGGGGGGCAGCGGCACCGGGTCCCACTTGCCGCCGGGCCCGTGGTCGAGACCGACGTGCTCGAACTGGAACACCATGTCGACCTCGCGCCGCTCGGGGTCGGTGAACAGCACGGCGTCCTCGGGGGTGACGCCGGGCATCTCGCCGACGGTGAGGAACGCGCCGTCGCGGCCGTCGAAGACCTCCCGGCGCATCTCCGCGAGGAGCTCGTGGATGCGGGGTCCGCTGGCCACGGCGTCGAACGCGTCGCCGAGGGTGGCTCCGTCGGGCACGGGCGCGTCCGTGAGCGGCAGGGTCTTGGAGATGAAGTTGATGACGTCCATCCGGAAGCCGTCGACGCCGCGGTCGAGCCACCACCGCATCATCGAGTACACGGCCTCGCGGACCTCGGGGTTCTCCCAGTTCAGGTCTGGCTGCTTGCGGCTGAACAGGTGCAGGTAGTACTGGCCGGTGGCCTCGTCCCACGTCCAGGCCGGCCCCGAGAACGCCGAGCCCCAGTTGGTCGGCTCCGCGCCGGGCTCTCCCCCGACGTGGCCGGGCCGTGGGTCGCGCCACCAGTACCAGTCGCGCCTGGGTGAGGCGACGGACGAGCGCGACTCGGCGAACCAGGCGTGCTCGTCGGAGGTGTGGTTGACCACCAGGTCCATCACCAGCCGCATGCCGCGCGCGTGCACCTCGGCGAGCAGGTGGTCGAGGTCGTCCAGCGTGCCGAAGACGGGGTCGACGTCCTGGTAGTCGCTGATGTCGTACCCGGCGTCGTCCTGGGGCGAGCGGTAGATCGGCGACAGCCAGATCACGTCGACGCCGAGCAGCGCCAGGTGGTCGAGCCGGTCGACGACCCCGCGGAGGTCGCCGACGCCGTCGCCGTCGGAGTCGCTGAACGAGCGCGGCCAGATCTGGTAGACCACGGCACGGGTCCACCACGGCGCCTCGGGTGCTGCTGCCTCGCTCATGCGCGGCTCCTCTCGTCGGTTCAGCGGCGCAGGGTGACGGCCCAGTCCTGCAGGGAGCGCACGCCCACCTCGCCGGTCAGCAGCGCCTCGATGCCCTGGACGGCCGCCGCGAGGCCCTGCACCGTCGTGATGCACGGGACGTTCTCGCGGACGGCGGCGCTGCGGATCTCGTAGCCGTCGAGCCGCGGGTTGCCGCCCGAGCTGACGCCGTGCGGGGTGTTGATGATCAGGCCGATCTCGCCGTCGAAGATCTTGTCGACGATGGTGCTCGGGTGCTCGGCGCCGGACGCGGCGTCCTCGGTGAGCTTGCGGATCACCGTGGAGCGGACGCCGTTGCGCGCCAGCACCGCGGCGGTGCCGCTGGTGGCCAGGATCTCGAAGCCGAGGTCGGCCAGGCGCTTGACCGGGAAGATCATGTGCCGCTTGTCGCGGTTGGCCACCGACACGAAGACCTTGCCCGAGGTGGGCAGCCCGTCCTGCGCGCCGGCCTGCGCCTTGGCGAACGCGGTGCCGAACAGCGCGTCGATGCCCATCACCTCGCCGGTGGAGCGCATCTCGGGGCCGAGCACGGTGTCGACGGTGGTGCCCTCGACGGTGCGGAACCGGTTGAAGGGCATCACCGCCTCCTTGACGGCGATGGGCCCGTCGGCGGGCAGGTCGCCGCCGTCGCCGACGGTGGGCAGCACCTCCTCGCGGCGCAGGCTCCGCACGGACTCGCCGAGCATGACCCGCGCCGCCGCCTTGGCCAGCGGCACCCCGGTGGCCTTGGAGACGAACGGGACGGTGCGCGACGCGCGCGGGTTGGCCTCGATCACGTAGAGGACGTCGGAGGCCAGCGCGAACTGGATGTTGATCAGGCCGCGGACGCCCACGCCGCGGGCGATCGCCTCGGTGGACTCGCGGATCCGCCCGATCTCCTCACGGCCCAGCGTGATGGGAGGCAGCGCGCACGAGGAGTCGCCGGAGTGGATGCCGGCCTCCTCGATGTGCTCCATCACGCCGCCGAGGTAGAGCTCCTCGCCGTCGAAGAGGGCGTCGACGTCGATCTCGATCGCGTCGTCGAGGAACCGGTCGACGAGCACCGGGTGCTCGGGCGAGATCTGCGTGGAGCGACCGATGTAGTCGGCCATCGACTCCTCGTCGTAGACGATCTCCATGCCGCGGCCGCCGAGCACGTACGACGGGCGCACGAGCACCGGGTAGGCGATCTCGTCGGCGATGGCCTTGGCCTCGTCGAAGGAGGTGGCCATGCCGTGCTTGGGCGCGGGCAGGCCCGCGTCGGCGAGCACGCGCCCGAACAGACCGCGGTCCTCGGCGAGGTCGATCGCCTCGGGCTGGGTGCCGACGATGGGCACGCCCTCGGCCGCCAGCGCGGCGGCCAGCCCGAGCGGCGTCTGGCCGCCCAGCTGGACCACGACGCCCGCGACGGGCCCGGCGGCCTGCTCGGCGGCGACGACCTCGAGCACGTCCTCGAGCGTCAGCGGCTCGAAGTACAGCCGGTCGGAGGTGTCGTAGTCGGTGGAGACGGTCTCGGGGTTGCAGTTGACCATCACCGTCTCGTAGCCGGCCTCGGACAGCGCCAGGCAGGCGTGGACGCACGAGTAGTCGAACTCGATGCCCTGGCCGATGCGGTTGGGCCCGCTGCCGAGGATCAGCACCGCGGGCTTGGTGCGGGGCGCGACCTCGGTCTCCTCGTCGTAGGACGAGTAGTGGTACGGCGTCGCTGCGGCGAACTCGGCGGCGCAGGTGTCGACGGTCTTGTAGACCGGGCGGATGCCGAGGGCGTGACGGACGCCGCGGACGACGTCCTCGCGCAGGTCGCGCAGCTCGCCGACCTGCAGGTCGGACAGCCCGTGACGCTTGGCGCGGCGCAGCACGGCCGGCGACAGCTCGTCGGCGTCGCGCACCTCGAGCGCCACCTCGTGCATGAGCAGCAGCTGGTCGACGAACCACGGGTCGATGCCCGTCGCGGCGTGCACCTCGTCGACGGTGGCGCCGGCGCGGATCGCGTCGAGCACCACGCGCAGCCGTCCGTCGTGGGGCACCGAGGCGCGCTCGAGCAGCGCCTGCTTGCTCTCCGGCGGCGGCTCGGCCCAGCTGAACGCGGCCTCGGGGCGCTCCAGCGAGCGCAGCGCCTTGCCGAGCGCCTCGGTGAAGCTGCGGCCGATGGCCATCGCCTCGCCGACGGACTTCATGTGGGTGGTCAGGCGCGGGTCGGCCGAGGGGAACTTCTCGAACGCGAACCGCGGCGCCTTGACGACGACGTAGTCGAGCGTCGGCTCGAAGCTGGCCGGGGTCTCGCGCGTGATGTCGTTGGGGATCTCGTCGAGCGTGTAGCCCACGGCGACCTTGGCCGCGATCTTGGCGATCGGGAAGCCGGTGGCCTTCGAGGCGAGCGCCGACGACCGCGACACCCGGGGGTTCATCTCGATGACGACCAGGCGGCCCGTCACCGGGTCGATCGCGAACTGGATGTTGCAGCCGCCGGTGTCGACGCCGACCTCGCGGATGACGCCGATCGCGACGTCGCGCAGCCGCTGGTACTCGCGGTCGGTGAGCGTCATGGCGGGCGCGACGGTGATCGAGTCGCCGGTGTGCACGCCCATGGGGTCGAGGTTCTCGATCGAGCAGACGATCACGACGTTGTCGGCCTTGTCGCGCATCACCTCCAGCTCGTACTCCTTCCAGCCGAGGATCGACTCCTCGAGGAGCACCTCGGTGGTGGGGCTGGCCGACAGGCCGGCGCCGGCGATGCGGCGCAGGTCCGTCTCGTCGTACGCCAGGCCCGAGCCGACGCCGCCCATCGTGAACGAGGGCCGGACCACCACGGGGTAGCCGAGTTCCTCGGTGGCCGCCAGGCAGTCGTCCATCGTGTGGCAGATCAGCGAGCGGGCGGTCTCGGCGCCGAGCTCGTCGGGCAGCGTGGCGACGACCTTCTTGAACGACTCGCGGTTCTCGCCCTTGTCGATCGCCTCGATGGACGCGCCGATCAGCTCGACGTCGTACTTCTTCAGCACGCCGGCGGCGTCGAGGTCCATCGCGCAGTTCAGGGCGGTCTGGCCGCCGAGCGTGGCCAGCAGCGCGTCGGGGCGCTCCTTGGCGATCACCTTCTCGACGAACTCGGGGGTGATCGGCTCGACGTAGGTGGCGTCGGCGAACTCGGGGTCGGTCATGATCGTGGCCGGGTTGGAGTTCACCAGGACGACCCGCAGGCCCTCCTGGCGCAGCACCCGGCACGCCTGGGTGCCGGAGTAGTCGAACTCGCAGGCCTGGCCGATGACGATCGGGCCGGACCCGATGACCAGGACCGAGGAGATGTCGGTGCGCAGCGGCATCAGGCACGCTCCTTCGCGGTGTCAGCGGTGGTGTCGGCGTAGTCGTTGCGGCCCTCGAGGAGGCGCACGAACCGGTCGAACAGGTAGGCCGAGTCGTGCGGACCGGCCGCCGCCTCGGGGTGGTACTGCACGCTGAACGCGGGCGCGTCGACGAGCGCGAGGCCCTCGACGACGTCGTCGTTCAGGCACACGTGGGTGACGCGCGCGGTGCCGAACTCGGTGCGGACGGGCGCGTCGGTGGGCGCGTCGACGGCGAAGCCGTGGTTGTGCGCGGTGACCTCGACCTTGCCGGTCGTCAGGTCCATCACGGGCTGGTTGATGCCGCGGTGCCCGTACTTGAGCTTGTAGGTGTCGAAGCCGAGCGCGCGGCCGAACATCTGGTTGCCGAAGCAGATGCCGAAGAACGGCAGGCGGCGCCGCAGCACCTCCTGCAGCAGCGCGACGGCGTCGGTGGTGGCCGCCGGGTCGCCGGGGCCGTTGGAGAAGAAGACGCCGTCGGCGCCGGTGGCCTCGACGTCGGCGATCGTCGACGTCGCGGGTAGCACGTGCGTCTCGATGCCGCGCTCGGCGAGCATCCGCGGGGTGTTGGCCTTGATGCCGAGGTCGACGGCGGCCACGGTGAACCGCTTCTCCCCCACCGCGGGCACGACGTACGCCTCGTCGACGGTGACCTCGGACGCGAGGTCGGCGCCGGCCATCTGCGGCGCCGAGCGGACGGTGGCCAGCAGCGCGTCGACGTCGGTGGACGACGAGCTGATGCCGACCCGCATCGACCCGCGCTCGCGCAGGTGGCGGGTGAGCGCGCGGGTGTCGACGCCGCTGATGCCGACCACGCCCTGCGCGGCGAGCTCGTCGTCGAGGCTGCGGCGCGAGCGCCAGCTGCTGGTGATGCGGGACGGGTCGCGCACGACGTACCCGGCGACCCAGATGCGTCGCGACTCCGGGTCCTCGTCGTTGACGCCGGTGTTGCCGACGTGCGGGGCGGTCATCACGACCACCTGGCGCTGGTAGGACGGGTCGGTGAGCGTCTCCTGGTAGCCGGTCATGCCGGTGGAGAAGACGGCCTCGCCGACGGTCTCGCCGACGGCGCCGAACGCCTCGCCGTGGAACGTGCGCCCGTCCTCGAGGACGAGCACCGCGGGGGTGGTGCTCATGCGGAGACCTCCGTCTCGACCGGGGTGCCGTCGAGCACCGTGGGGCGGCCGCGCAGGAACGTGGCGACCACCGAGCCGGGCAGCTCGAGCCCGGCGTAGGGGGTGTTGCGCGACAGCGACACCGTCTCGTCGGGACGGACGGTGCGGCTGGCGGCGGGGTCGACGAGCACGAGGTTGGCCGGCTCGCCGACCGCGATCGGGCGGCCGTGGCCGCTCACGCGTCCGATGTGGGCCGGTGCGGCCGACATCCGGTCGGCGACCTGCGCCCAGGTGAGGCGTCCGGTGTCGACCATCGTCTGCTGCACGACCGACAGGGCGGTCTCGAGGCCGAGCATGCCGAAGGCGGCCGCCGACCACTCGCACTCCTTGTCCTCGCCGGGGTGCGGGGCGTGGTCGGTGGCGACGCAGTCGATCGTGCCGTCGGCCAGGCCCTCGCGGACGGCCTCGACGTCGTCGGCGGTGCGCAGCGGCGGGTTGACCTTGTAGATCGGGTCGTAGGTGCGCACCAGCTCGTCGGTGAGCAGCAGGTGGTGCGGCGTCACCTCGGCGGTGACGTCCCAGCCCTTGCTCTTGGCCCAGCGGACGATCTCGACCGAGCCGCGCGTGGACAGGTGGCACACGTGCAGGCGCGACCCGACGTGGGCGGCGAGCAGGGCGTCGCGGGCGACGATCGCCTCCTCGGCCACGGCCGGCCAGCCGGTGAGCCCGAGGACGCCGGACAGCTCGCCCTCGTTCATCTGCGCGTTCTCGGTCAGGCGGGGCTCCTGCGCGTGCTGCGCGACGACGCCGTCGAAGGCCTTGACGTACTCGAGCGCCCGGCGCATCAGCACCGCGTCGTGCACGCACTTGCCGTCGTCGGAGAAGACGCGGACGCCTGCGGCCGACTCGGCCATCGCGCCGAGCTCGGCCAGCCGCTCGCCGCCGAGGCCGATGGTGACGGCGCCGACGGGCTGCACGTCGCACCAGCCGTGCTCGCGACCGAGCCGCCAGACCTGCTCGACGACGCCGGCGGTGTCGGCGACCGGGTCGGTGTTGGCCATCGCGTGGACGCAGGTGAAGCCGCCGGCGGCGGCGGCGCGGGTGCCGGTGCGGACGGTCTCGGCGTCCTCGCGCCCGGGCTCGCGCAGGTGGGTGTGCAGGTCGACCAGGCCCGGCAGCAGCACCAGGCCGGCTGCTTCGACCACGTGGTCGTCGGGTCCGGCCGCCAGGTCGGTGCCGACCTCGGCCACCAGGCCGTCGGCGACGAGGACGTCGACGACGTCCTCGCCCAGCAGGCGCGCTCCGCGCACCAGGTAGCGGGTCATGCCTGGGTCTCCTCGTTGCCTCGGGTGTCGCCGGCGGGCGCGCCGCCGAGCAGCAGGTACAGGACGGCCATCCGCACGGCGACGCCGTTGGTGACCTGCTCGACGATCACCGACCTCGCGGAGTCGGCCACGGTGGCGGTGATCTCCATGCCGCGGTTCATCGGGCCGGGGTGCATGACGATGGCGTGGTCGGGCAGCATCCGCGTCCGCCGGTCGTCCAGGCCGTAGCGGCGGCTGTACTCCCGCGCGCTCGGGAAGTAGGCGGCGTTCATCCGCTCGTTCTGCACGCGCAGCATCATCACCGCGTCGGCGCCCTCGAGCGCCGTGTCGAGCTCGTACGACGTGCGCACCGGCCACTGCTCGATGCCGCGCGGAAGCAGCGTGGGCGGCGCGACGAGCGTGACGTCGGCGCCCAGCGTGTGAAGCAGCAGCGCGTTGGAGCGGGCGACGCGGCTGTGCAGCACGTCGCCGACGATGGTGATGCGCTTGCCGGCGAGGTCGCCCAGGTGGCGGCGCATCGTGAACGCGTCGAGCAGCGCCTGCGTCGGGTGCTCGTGGGTGCCGTCGCCGGCGTTGACGATGGCGCTGTCGATCCAGCCCGCGTCGGCCAGCCGGTGGGGTGCGCCCGAGCTGCCGTGCCGGATGACGACGGCGTCGGCGCCCATCGCCTGCAGGGTGAGCGCGGTGTCCTTCAGGCTCTCGCCCTTGGACACGCTCGACCCCTTGGCCGAGAAGTTGATGACGTCGGCCGACAGCCGCTTGGCGGCGGCCTCGAACGAGATGCGCGTCCGCGTCGAGTCCTCGAAGAACAGGTTGACGACCGTGCGTCCGCGCAGCGTGGGGAGCTTCTTGATCGGGCGGCTCGCGACCCCCAGCAGCTCCTCGGCGGTGTCGAGGACGAGCAGCGCGTCGTCGCGGGTCAGGTCGGCCGCGGACAGCAGGTGCCGGATCATGCCGCTCCCCCCGTGATGCGGACCTCGTCGACGCCGTCGATCTCGGCCACGCGCACCTGGACCTTCTCGGCCAACGAGGTGGGCAGGTTCTTGCCCACGAAGTCGGCCCGGATCGGCAGCTCGCGGTGGCCGCGGTCGACCAGGACGGCCAGCTGGACGACGCTGGGGCGGCCGAGGTCGCCCAGGGCGTCCAAGGCGGCCCGGATCGTCCGTCCGGAGAAGAGCACGTCGTCGACCAGCACGACCCGCTTGCCGTCGACGTCGCCGGGCAGCTCGGTGTGCTCGAGCGCGCGGGCGGGGTGCAGGCGCAGGTCGTCGCGGTACATCGTGACGTCGAGCGCGCCGGCGGCGATCGGGCGCCCCTCGACCTCGGCCATGCGGGCGGCGATGCGGTGCGCGAGCGGCACGCCTCGGGTGGGGATCCCCAGCAGCACGAGGTCGTCGGACCCGCGGTTGCGCTCGAGGATCTCGTGGGTGATCCGGGTCAACGCCCGGGAGATGTCGGCGTCGTCGGCGACGGCGCGCGCGTCAGGGGCAGGCTCGGGAGCCACCGGCTGACCTCCTTCTCCGCCTCACGGGACGGTGGTTAAAGGATGTCTGTGTGCGGGTCCCACGCTATCCCACCCGCGACGACGACGGCACCCGCCCACCAGGTGGTGGACGGGTGCCGTCTGGTACCGAGACGCTTTCGCGCGCTACTCCTTGACGAAGCCCTCCGAGACGAGCCAGTCCTTGGCCACGATGGCCGGGTCCTGACCCTCGACGTCGACCTTGGCGTTCAGGTCGAGCATCACCTCGTTGGTGAGCTTGGGGTTGATCTCGGAGAAGATCTCCTCGATCTCGGGGTACTCCTCCAGCACGTCCGTGCGCACGACCTCGGTGAGGTTGTACAGCGGGAAGAACTGCTTGTCGTCCTCGAGCACCCGCAGCTTCAGGCCGGGGATGCGGCCGTCGGTGGTGAACACCTCACCGAAGTTGCACGGCTTGCCGTCGGCGGTGGCGGTGTAGATGACGCCGGTGTCGAGGTTGGTCGAGCCGGCGATGGTCGAGTCGCTGAGCCCGTAGGCCTTGAGCATCGGCTGGAACCCGTCGTTGCGCTTGGCGAACTCGGACTCCACGCAGAACGTCAGCTCCTCCTTGGGCAGGTCCTTGAGCTGGGACAGCTTGGTGATGCCCAGCTCCTCGGCCTTGGCCTCGCGGATGGCGAAGGCGTACGTGTTGTTCATCGGTGCGGGCGGCAGCCAGGTCAGGCCGTTCTTCTTGTCGGCGTCGAGCACCGCCTGGTACTGCGCCTCCTCGCCCTTGACCGGCTTCTCGTTGCCGAGGTAGTTGATCCAGCCGGTGCCGGTGTACTCGGGCGAGATGTCGACGTCGCCCTTGAGCACCGCCTGACGGACGCCGAAGCTGCCGGGCGTGTTGGTCAGGTTGGTGACGTCGAACCCGGCGGTCGAGAGCACCGTGGACATCATGTTGCCGAGCACGAGCTGCTCGGTGAAGTCCTTCGCGGCGACCGTGAGCGGCTTGCCCTCGAGCTCGGGGTAGGCCTTGACCGATCCCGGCTGCGCGGTCAGGACCGCACCGCTGGCCGAGCGCAGGCCGCAGCCCGACGCCAGCAGCGCGCACGCCGACAGGCCGACGAGCGTGACCAGGAGCTTCTTGGCGGGGGTGGTGAGCCTCATGAGAGTCCCTTCGGCGCGGCGACCATCTCGGCGAGACGGGCCAGCCAGTCGATGAACAGGGCCAGGGATGCCACCAGGATCGCACCGACGACCAAGGTGACGTTCTGCTGCAGCTTGATGCCGGTGGTGATGAAGTCGCCGAGACCGCCGGCGCCGGTGAAGGCGGCCAGCGTCGCCGTGCCGACGATCAGCACCAGCGCCGTGCGGATGCCGGCCACGATCACCGCGAGGGCGAGCGGCAGCTCCACCTTGACGAGGGTCGCGAAGCCGGACATGCCCATGCCCCGTGAGGCCTCGATGAGCCGCTCGTCGACGCCGTCCAGGCCGGCCACGGTGTTGGCCACGATCGGCAGCGCGCCGTAGACGACGAGAGCCACGACCGCGCCCCAGTAGCCCAGGCCGAGTGGCGAGGCTGCTGCGAGGGCGATCAGGCCGATCGCCGGGGCCGCCTGGCCGAAGCCCGCGACGACGGTGATCGGACGCGCGAACCGGCGGAGCGGGCCGCGGGTGAGCGCGATGCCCAGCGGCACGGCGACGACGACGGTGATCAGGGTCGCCACCAGGCTGAGCGACATGTGCTCGCGCAGCCGGGCCAGGATGATGTCGATCGCGAGCGACCTGCGCTCGGTGTCGGTGATGTCGGCGGTGTTGACGTACACCAGCGACAGCACCACGGCGAGCACGCAGAGGACCGGCTGGACGACCCAGCGGACGAGGCTGGGACGGTCGGTCGAGACCGTGGTCTGGGTCGAGAGCTTCTCCCCCGCCTCCATGTCCAGGGTCGTCGTGGTGCTCACGAGGCGTTCCCGGCGAGCGGCGTCACGGTCTCGGCGCGGTGGGCCGCGCTCTGGATGTTCTGCATCGCCTCCATGATGGTCTCGACGCGGACGACGCCCTCGTACTTGTTGCGGCGCCCGGTCACCACGACGACGCCGTGGCTGGAGGTGAGCATCTCGTCGAGCGCGTCCTGCAGCGTCGAGGCGACGTTGACGACCTCGAGGTCCATGTTGCGCGACACGTCGCGCAGGAACCCGGGCTTGCTCTCGAGGTCGCGGACGTCCACCCAGCGCTGCGGGCGCTCCTGGTCGTCGAGCACGATGACCCACTCGCGACCGAGCTCGCGGGCGCGGGCGGCGGCCGCCTTCTCGTCGCCGCCGATCGTGGTGACGGCCGCCTCGTGCAGGTCGACGTCGCGGACGCGCGTCAGCGTCAGCTGCTTGAGCGCGGCGCCGTGGCCGACGAAGCCCTCCACGAAGTCGTTGGCCGGGTTGGCCAGGATCGCCTCGGGCGTGTCGTACTGGACGATCTCGGAGCCGACCTGCAGGATCGCGATCCGGTCGCCGAGCTTGACCGCCTCGTCGAAGTCGTGGGTGACGAAGACGATGGTCTTCTTCAGCTCCTCCTGCAGGCGCAGCAGCTCGTCCTGGAGCCGCTGGCGGGTGATCGGGTCGACCGCGCCGAAGGGCTCGTCCATGAGCAGCACCGGCGGGTCGGCGGCGAGCGCGCGGGCGACGCCGATGCGCTGCTGCTGGCCACCGGAGAGCTGGCGCGGGTAGCGGTCGCGGTAGGTGTCGGGCTCGAGGCCGACCAGGTCGAGCAGCTCGTCGACCCGGGCCTTGATCCGCGCCTTGTCCCAGCCCAGCAGCTTGGGCACGAGGGCGATGTTGTCGCCGACGGTGTAGTGCGGGAACAGGCCGGCGCCCTGGATGACGTAGCCGATGCGACGCCGCAGCTCGTCGGGGTCCTTGTGGGTGACGTCCTCGTCACCGATCAGGATCCGGCCGCTGGTGGGCTCGATCAGGCGATTGATCATCTTCATCGTGGTGGTCTTGCCGCACCCCGAGGGTCCGACCAGCATGACGATCTCGCCTGCGGGGATCTCGAGGGTGATGTTGTCGACGGCGGCGGTGCCGCCGCTGCCGTAGCGCTTGGTGACGCCCTCGAGCAGGATGCGCTCGCCGTGGGTCGCCGAGGTCGTGGCGGGCGTGGACGGCGTGACGGTGGACTCAGACACGGATACCCCTCGAGGTGGTGAGACGGGAGACGACACCGAGGAGGGCGTCGAGGATGACGGCGAGGATGAGGATCCCGACCGTCCCGGCGATGATCGAGTTGGTGGCGTTCGCACCGCCGAGGCGCGAGATGCCGGAGAAGATGTAGCCGCCGAGGCCGGGGCCGAGGACGTAGGCCGCGATGGCGGCGATGCCCATCAGCATCTGGCCGGAGACGCGGATGCCGGTCATGATGACGGGCCACGCGAGCGGGAGCTCCAGGCGGAACAGGGTGGTGACCCGGTTCATGCCCATGCCGCGGGCCGACTCGATGAGCGTCTGGTCGACACCTCGCAGGCCCACGATCGCGTTGCGCAGGATCGGCAGCGAGCCGTAGAACACGAGCGCGATCACCGAGGGCGTCACGCCCAGGGTGATCAGGCCGACCATGACGCCGAGGAGCGCGTAGGACGGGATGGTCAGGCCGATCGCGCTGAACGCGTTGGCCACGCCGGCCCCGACCGGGCTGCGGTACACGAGGACCGCGATCGCGAGGCCGAGGACGGTGGCGAGCACGAGAGACTGGACGACGAGGCTGAAGTGCTGCCAGGCGTCACCGAGAAGGACCGGCGCACGGTCTTGGACGAACTGGAAGAAGCCCATGGACTCCCCATTCTTGGGTGAGAGCCGGGGGCCGTGCCGGGTGGAGATGCGCTGCTGGTGTGCCCCCGTAGGTCATGGCACGGGTGGCAACTTACCGAGAAAGGTGCGCGATGGTCGCATGTCCCGCCCGGGACACGCGATCGTTACCTCATCGCGACAGGGTGGGCTTGACCTCGATCAGCCGCGACAGGAGCCCGGAGACGAAGCCGGCGGACTCGTCGGTGGACAGGTCGCGGGCGAGCGCCGCGGCCTCGCTGGCGGCGACGGCATCGGGCACGTCGTCGGCCCAGAGCACCTCGAACACACCGAGGCGCAGCAGGTTGCGATCGACCCCGGGCATGCGCTCCAGGCTCCACCCGTGGGCGTGCTCGCGCAGCAGCTCGTCGATCTGCTGGGCGTGCTCCTGGACCCCCTCGACGAGGGTGATCGTGTACGGGTTGACGGGCGGGTCGGCGGCGGCCACCCGCTCGGCGAGGGTCGCCCCGACGCCGACGCCCTGCAGCTCGCTCTCGAACAGGACGTCGAGCGCGCGCTTGCGGGCCTTGGTGCGAGCGGCCATCAGGAGCTGACGCGTCCGAGGTAGCTGCCGTCGCGGGTGTCGACCTTGACCTTCTCGCCGGTGACGATGAACAGCGGCACCTGGATCTCGCGGCCCGTCTCGAGCGTGGCGGGCTTGGTGCCGCCGCTGGAGCGGTCGCCCTGCAGGCCCGGCTCGGTGTACTGGATCGTCAGCTCGACCGAGGCCGGGAGCTCGATGTACAGCGGGGTGCCCTCGTGGACGGCGACCATCGCCTCCTGGTTGTCGAGCAGGAAGCCCGACGCGTCGCCGACGACCGACTCCGAGATCGGCAGCTGGTCGTAGGTCTGGCTGTCCATGAAGACGTACGCCTCGCCGTCGTGGTACAGGAACTGCATGTCGCGCTTGTCGACGCTGGCGATCTCGACCTTGACGTCGGCGTTGAACGTGCGGTCGACCGTCTTGCCGGACGCGACGTTCTTGATCTTGGTGCGCACGACGGCCCCGCCCTTGCCGGGCTTGTGGTGCTGGAACCACTGGACGGTCCACAGCTGGCCGTCGAGGTTCAGCACCATGCCGTTCTTGAGGTCGTTCGTCGTGGCCATCAGCCAAGCTCCTGCAGGTCGGTGGTCGCAGCGGTCAGCACGTCCGGTGGTCCGGCCGTCACGACGAGGGTGTCTTCGATCCGCACCCCGCCACGTCCCGTCAGGTAGACCCCGGGCTCCATGGTGGCGGTGGTGCCAGCGAGGAGTCTACCGTCGTGCTTCGGCCCGATGAACGGGTCCTCGTGGATGACGAGGCCGACCCCGTGGCCGATGCCCGTGGTGAACGCCTCCAAGAGGCCGGCGTCGTCCAGGACGGCGCGTGCGGCGGCGTCGGACTCGGCCACCGGGCGCCCCGCGACCATGGCCTCGACCCCGGTGGCCTGGGCGGCGCGGACGGCGTCGTAGGCCTCGCGCTGCCAGTCGGCCGCGCGCCCGACGACGACGGTGCGCGTGCAGTCGGCGTGGTAGCCGTCGACGCGTGCGCCGAAGTCGATCTTGAGCAGGTCGCCCGAGCGGACCTCGCGGTCGGTGGGCTGGTGGTGCGGGATCGCGCTGTTCGGGCCGGTGGCCACGATGGTGTCGAACGCGATCGCCTCGGCGCCGAGGCCGTACATCCGCCACTCCAGGTCGCGGGCGATCTCGCGCTCGGTGCGCCCGAGCAGCGGCCCGGCGTGGATCGCGGCGAGGGCCTCGACGGAGATCGCGCACGCGCGACGCAGCGCATCCACCTCGGTGTCGTCCTTGACGACGCGCAGCTCCTCGACCGCCTGCTCCAGGCGGGCCGGCGTCGCTCCCCTCGCCTCGAGCAGGTCGACGAGCGACGCGTGCGCGTCGACGCTGAGGGTGTGGGTCTCGAGCGCGACCGACCCGGTGCCGGCGGGCAGCGACTCGACCAGCCGGGCGAGCGTCGCGCGGTCGACCACGCGCTCGACGTCGGGCGCCTCGGCCAGGCTCTGGTCGGCGTACCGGCCGTCGGTCGCGAGCAGCGGCGTGCCGTCGGCGCCGACCAGCAGCGCCGCGTTGGAGCCGGTGAACCCCGTCAGGTAGCGGACGTTGACGAGCGTCGTGACCAGCGCCGCGTCGACCTCCCGCTCGGTCAGGATCGCGGCGAGTCGCGCGCGTCGGGCGGCGTGGACGTCAGGCATCCCGCCAGCCTAGGCGAGGGCGTCGCCGCGCCCCGGCGGTGCCTCACCCACCACGGCGGGGGTCGGCGGTGGCTGACCCACGACATCCGCGGCCGTGGTGGTGGGTGGGCCACCGCGTGAGGGCTAGGAGGAGATCTCGGCGTAGGCGGCGGTGAGGAGGGCCGGGTCGGGGCCGGGGAGGATCGCGGGCTGGGCGAGGGCGTCGAGGACGACGAAGCGCAGCTGGTCACCCCGGGTCTTCTTGTCGACGCGCATGGCGTCGTGCAGCTCGTTCCACTGACCGGGGCGGTAGCTCGTGGGGAGGCCGAGGAGGTCGAGGATCCGGCGGTGCCGGTCGGCGAGGTCGTGGTCGATGCGTCCGGCGAGGCGGGCCAGCTGGGCGGCGAAGCACATGCCGATCGCGACGGCCGCGCCGTGACGGAAGCCGTAGTGCTCGACGCGCTCGACGGCGTGGCCGAGGGTGTGGCCGTAGTTCAGCGCCTCGCGGCCGACGCCGCCAGAGGCGCCCGTCTCGCGCAGGTCGCCGGCGACCACCTCGGCCTTGACCCGGATGCCGCGGACGACGAGCTCGCGCACGACGTCGCTGCGGACGTCGACCGCCGCCTCGGGGTCGGACTCGACGAGGTCGAGGATCGCGGGGTCGGCGATGAAGCCGCACTTGACCACCTCGGCGAGCCCGCTGCGCACCTCGTTGTCGGCCAGCGAGCCGAGGGTGTCGAGGTCGCACAGCACGCCGGCGGGCTCGTGGAACGCCCCGACCAGGTTCTTGCCGGCCGCGGTGTTGACCCCGGTCTTGCCGCCCACGGCGGCGTCGACCATGCCCAGCACCGTCGTGGGCACCGTCACCAGACGGACGCCGCGGAGCCAGGTGGCCGCGACGAAGCCGGCGAGGTCGGTCGTGGAGCCGCCGCCGACGCCGACGACGACGTCCGAGCGCGTGAACCCCTGCTCCCCCAGGACGCCCCAGGCGAAGGACGCGACCTCGGCGGTCTTGGCCGACTCGCCGTCGGGCACCTCGACCGCGTGCGCCTCGTACCCCTGCGCGGCGAGCCGGTCGCGCAGGTGCGCCCCGGCGCCGGACAGGGCCGAGGGGTGGACGACGGCGACGCGGCGCGCGTCCTCGCCGATCAGCTCGGGCAGCTCTCCGAGCACGCCGCGGCCGACGACGACGTCGTACGGCGCGGCGGAGGCGACGCGGACCCGCTCGGGGTCGGTCGTCGTGGCGTTCATCAGGTGACCCGTCTGTCGGTGTCCGTGGCCTCGACCAGGGCGACGACCCGGGTCGCGACGTCCTCGGGGGCGAGGTCGTCGGTCGGGACCACGTGCGTGGCGACGGCGAGGTAGTGCGGACGCCGCGCCTCGAGCAGGGTCCTCATCTGCGAGCGTACGTTGCCGAGCAACAGCGGGCGGGCCGAGTCGAGGCCCACGCGCCTGACGGCCGCGGCCACGCCGACGTCGAGCAGCACGACGGTGTGCGCTGCGAGCAGCTCGCGCGTCGTGGGGTCGAGCACCGCTCCCCCGCCCAGCGCGAGCACGCCCTCGTGCTCGTCGAGGGCGAGCGCGACGGCGGCGGACTCCAGCTCGCGGAACGCGGGCTCGCCGCGGTCGACGAAGATGTCGGCGATCTCCGCGCCCTGGGCGGCGACGACGTCGGCGTCGGTGTCGCGCATCGGATCGCCCCAGTGGGCCGCCAGCAGCGCGGCCACGGTGGTCTTGCCGGACCCCGGGGGCCCGACGAGGACGACGCGGGGCGCCATCAGCGGACGGCGAGCGAGTCGAGGTACCCGGTCACGTTGCGGCGGGTCTCGGGCACCGAGTCGCCGCCGAACTTCTCGAGCACCACGTCGGCGAGGACCAGCGCGACCATCGCCTCGGCGACGATGCCGGCGGCGGGCACCGCGCACACGTCGGAGCGCTGGTGGTGCGCCTTGGTCTGCTCCCCGGTGGCGACGTCGACCGTGCGGAGCGCCCGCGGCACCGTGGCGATGGGCTTCATCGCGGCGCGGACGCGCAGCACCTCGCCGGTGCTCATCCCGCCCTCGGTGCCGCCCGAGCGGCCGGACGTGCGGCGCAGCCGGCCGTCGTCGGTGACGATCTCGTCGTGGGCGAGCGACCCGCGGGTGCGGGCGAGCTCGAAGCCGTCGCCGACCTCGACGCCCTTGATGGCCTGGATGCCCATCAGCGCGGCGGCCAGGCGTGCGTCGAGCCGGCGGTCCCAGTGGGCGTGGCTGCCCAGGCCCGGCGGGAGGCCGCGGACGACGACCTCGACGACGCCGCCGAGGGTGTCGCCGTCCTTGTGGGCCTGGTCGATCTCGGCGACCATCGCGGCGCTGGTCGCGGGGTCGTGGCAGCGCACGGGGTCGGCGTCGAGCGCCTCGACGTCGCCGGCCTCGGGCACCGAGCCGGCCGGCGCACGCACGGTGCCGAGCTCGACGACGTGGCTCAGCACCGTGACGTCGAGCGCCTGGTCGAGGAACGCGGTGGCGACGGCGCCGAGCGCGACGCGTGCCGCGGTCTCGCGGGCGCTGGCCCGCTCGAGGACGGGGCGCGCCTCCTCGAAGCCGTACTTCTGCATGCCCGCGAGGTCGGCGTGGCCGGGCCGCGGACGGGTGAGCGGGGCGTTGCGGGCGAGCGCCGCGAGGACCTCGGGGTCGACGGGGTCGGCCGACATCACCTGGTCCCACTTGGGCCACTCGCTGTTGCCGATGCGCATCGCGACGGGGCTGCCGAGCGTCGAGCCGTGGCGGATGCCGCCGATCACCTCGAGCTCGTCGGCCTCGAACTTCATCCGGGCGCCGCGGCCGTAGCCGAGGCGACGACGCGCGAGTGCCTCCTGCACCTGCTTGCTGGAGACCTGCACGCCGGCCGGGAGTCCTTCGAGCACGGCCACGAGCGCGGGGCCGTGGGACTCACCTGCGGTCAACCATCGGAGCATGGCGCAAGCATGTCACGGCGTGCGTGCGGGCTCAGGACCAGCCGACGGCACCGCCGATGGCCGGCGTGGCGACGACGCCGATCCAGGTGCCGAGCAGCAGGAACGGGCCGAAGGCGTAGCCCTTGCGGTCGACCACCTTGGCCACCGACAGCAGCCCGCCCACGACGGCGCCCACCAGGAACGCGGCGTACAGGCCGACGACCACCTCGTGCCACCCGAGCCAGCCGAGGCTCATGCCGAGGATGCCGGACAGGCGGACGTCGCCGTAGCCGATGCCGCGGCGGTAGACCAGCCACATCAGCAGGAACACCGCGAACACCGCCACCCACGCCAGCCCCGCCCGCAGCAGCGCCGACCACTCCCCCGACACCAGCGCCGCCCCTGCCAGCAGCAGCGCCATCACGGGGTACGACGGCGCGACGAGCCGGAACGGCAGCAGCCGGGTGGTCCAGTCGACGTACGACAGCAGCACGCCGAGCACGCTCAGGTACGCCCAGGCGGGCAGCGACGGGTCCGGCCCCAGCACCAGCCCGATCGTCCCGGACGCGACCGCGGCGACGACGCCGAGCCGCACCCCGAGGCCGGGCCGGGCGGCCAGCTCGGCGTACGGCACCTTCGCGGGCACCGGTGGGGCCGGGTCGTCCGCGACGGGCTCGACGCCGGCGACCGACTCGTCGACGACCTCGCCGGCGGACGGCGGGGCGTCCTCGTCGTCCGGTGGCGGCTCGGGCAGCCGCGCCAGCACGCGCGGCGCGAGCCAGCCGCCGGCTCCTCCCACCACGGCCATGACGAACGCGACGACGAGGTGGGCCCAGGACACCCGCCGAGCCTAGTGCGAGGATCGGCCACCATGACCGTCATCCACACCCTCGCGTGGGACGACCTCCCACCCCGCACGGCCTACGCGGTGCTGCGGCTGCGCGTCGACGTCTTCGTCGTCGAGCAGGAGTGCCCCTACCCCGAGCTCGACGGGCGCGACCTCGAGCCCGGCGCCCTCCACGTCGTCGCCACCGACGGCGACGACGTCGTCGGGACGCTGCGGGTGCTCACCGATCCCGACGGCGGCTCGCGCATCGGCCGCGTGTGCGTCGCCGCGTCCGCCCGCGGCTCGGGCCTCGCCGCCCGCCTGATGGAGGCCGCGCACGCCGTCACCGGTGAATCCCCCACCGTCCTCGACGCCCAGGCCCACCTGCAGCACTGGTACGCGCGATTCGGGTACGCCGCGGCGTCCGAGGAGTTCCTGGAGGACGGGATCCCTCACGTGACGATGCGGCGTTCTCTGGGCTGAGGGGCCCCTGCTGCTTCGGCGGCGGTCGCGGAGGACCGTCCGCTTCTGGCGGCCGGCGGAAAGGCGCAGCGAAGGCGGGCACGCGGTCCGATGGTCGGTCGGGTGCGGGCCGACGTCCGTGGGCCTGTGCGACCGATCCGTCTCACAAGCCGAGACGCCGGGCTGCAACCAGCCCGCACCCGACCGCCGACCACCGGCCGCGCCGCCCCTAGGTGCGCCCTTCCCGAGCCGCAAGCAGCCGGCGATCCGCCCGCGCGAGAAGCCGGGGCAGCAGCGGCCACCGAGCGCCACCGTCAGCGCGACCCCAGCTCCTCGAGCGCGGCGACGCGGAGGGCGTCGGCGGACACCTCACGCCCGGTCATCAGGCCCACCTGGAGGACGGCCTGGTGCGCGAGGAGGTCGAGGCCGGTGACGACGGGGACGCCGGCGGCCTCGGCGGCGGAGGCGACCGGGGTGGGCCAGGGGTCGTAGAGGACATCGAAGACGGCGCCCGCGCGCGACACGTGGGTCGGCGCACGGTCGGCGACGGACGCGCCGGGCACCGTCGAGACCAGCAGGTCGACGACGCCGGTGTGCTCGTGGGCGAGGTCGAGCACGTCGACGTCGACGCCGAGCCGCGTGCCCAGCGCGACGACCTCGGCCGCTCGGGTGACGTCGCGGACCACCACCTCGGCGCGCTCCAGGCCGCCTGCCGCCAGGGCGGCGAGGACGGACGCCGCCGTGGCCCCGCCGCCGAGCAGGCGCGCCGTCCGCACGCCGCCGACACCGCGCTCGGCCATGGCGGCCGTGACGCCCGGGACGTCGGTGTTGTCGCCGACGCGCCGACCGTCGGTCAGCACGACGGTGTTGGCCGCCCCGACCTCGGCCGCGAGCGGCGACACGTCGTCGAGCATCCCGAGCACCGCGCGCTTGAGCGGCATGGTGAGGGACAGCCCGCGCCACGAGTCGTCGAGCCCGTCGAGGAACGCCTCCAGGTCGGCCTCGGCGACCTCGTGCGCGTCGTACGTCCAGCCGTCGAGCCCGAGGCGCGCGTAGGCGGCGCGGTGCATGGCCGGCGACAGCGAGTGCGCCACCGGGCGGCCGAGCACCCCGCACCGCACGTCAGCGGCGCGAGGGCTCAGCACAGGTCGGACTTGCGGCAGTACGCGCGGAACTTCTCCACGTTCTTCAGGTGCTCGGCGTAGCTCGCGGTGAACACCGTGTCGCCGGTCTCCAGGTTCTGCGGCATGAAGTACAGCCAGTCGCCCTCGGCCGGGTTCAGTGCGGCCTCGATGGTGCGCTCGCCGGGCGAGCCGATCGGTCCGGGAGGCAGGCCGGTGTTGCGGTAGGTGTTGTACTTCGAGTCGACGTTGCGCTCGGCCTCGGTCGTCCACACGTCGCCCTTGCGCTGGCTGACGTAGGTGATCGTGGAGTCCATCTGCAGCGCCTGACCCTCGTCGAGGCGGTTGTAGATGACGCGGGCGACCTTGGGGAGGTCCTCGTCGCGCTTGGCCTCGTACTCGATGATGCTCGCCACCGTGAGCGCCTGCTCGGTGGTGATGCCCAGCGCCTTGGCGCGGGCGTCGATGTCGAGCGACTGCTCCACCTCGACGGTCTTGGCCACCATCTGCGACAGCAGCTCGGTGGCGGTGGTGTCGGGCTTGACCTCGTAGGTCGCCGGGAACAGGTAGCCCTCGGGGTTGTCGCGGGCCACCGCGGGCAGGCCGATCGAGTCGGGGTCGTCGAGGGCGGCGGTCAGCGCCTCCTCGGTGATGTCGGTGTTCGCCGCGATCCGCTCGACGATCTGCCCGACGCGGAAGCCCTCGGGGATCGCGACGGAGGTCTGCAGCAGGTTCGCGGTGTCGGAGAGCTCGTCGAGCGCCCACTTGGACGACATCTTCTCGCGCAGCTGGTAGGTGCCCGGCTGGATCGCCTGGGCGCGCTCGTCGGTGTTGGCGAGCTCGATGAAGGCGTCGACGCTGGCGACCACGCCCTTGGACTTGAGCGTCCGGCCGATGGCCGCGGCGGTGTCGCCCTGCTTGACCTCGACCTGCACCTCACCGGTGCCCTGCCCGCTGTAGTCCTCGGGGCCGTTGATCCACCCACTGACGGCGCCGGCGCCCTTGGAGACGCCGACGTACGCGCCGACGAGCAGCGCCGCCACCACGACCACGACGAACGCGCAGCCCCACGGCTTCCTCTTCCGGGGCGCGGCGCGACGGCCACCGCCGCCGCGTCGTCCGTCGCCCTCGTCGTTCAGGTCGAGTCCGATGCCGCTCACGCGATCACGTCCAGTGTCTCCCCGGGTGCGCGCCCACTGGCGCGCTCGGTGTCGAGGGCGTGCTGCAGGATCACTACTGCCGCCACCTGGTCCACGACGGCTCGCCGCCGCGCCCCCTTGCGTCCTTGCGATCGCAGCTGGTTCTCGGCGCTCACCGTCGAGAGCCTCTCGTCGACGAGGCGCACGGGTACGGGCGCCACGGCGCGGGCGATCTGCTCGGCATAGGACCGCACTCTACGTGCCGCGGGCCCGAGCTTCCCCGACAGTGACCGCGGCAGGCCGACGACCACCTCGCTCGCCTCGTGCTCGTGGGCGATGACGACGAGGCGCGCGATGGCGCCGTCGCCTGCGGCGACGGTCTCCACCGGGGTGGCGATGAGACCACTCGGGTCGCTCCTCGCCACCCCGATGCGGACGTCCCCGACGTCGACGCCGATCCGGGTCCCGGGCCGCACGTCAGGACCGCGCCGCCAGCGCCTGCTCCACGGCCGCGAGCGCCTGGGGCACCGCGCCGTTGTCGGCACCGCCGCCCTGCGCGACGTCGGCCTTGCCGCCGCCGCGACCACCGAGCGGCTCCAGCGCGGTGCGGACGAGATCGCCCGCTGAGACGCCGGCCGCCTGGCCCGCCGCGTTGACGGCGACGACGCACGCCGCCTTGCCGTCCTGGGTGCCCACGACCGTCACGACCGCCGGACGCTCGTTGCCGAGGCGTCCCCGCAGGTCGAGCGCGAGCGTGCGGACGTCGCCGCCGCCCACGCCCTCGGCGTGGTGGCCGAGGAACGTCACGCCGCCGACGTCGTGGGCCGACGCCACGAGCGAGGCACCGGACGCGAGCAGCTGGGCGGCCTTGATCCGCTCGACCTCCTTCTCGGCCACCCGCAGGCGGTCGAGCAGGTCGCGGACGCGTGCCGGCACGTCCTCGTGCTGGGTCTTGAGCATGTCGGCGAGCTGGGCGACGAGGTCGCGCTCGCGGGACAGGTAGCCGAATCCCTCGTAGCCCGTGACCATCTCGACGCGGCGGTTGCCCGCGCTCACCGAGCCCTCGCTCGTGAGCACCATGGTGCCGATCTGGGCCGTGCTCTCGACGTGGGTGCCGCCGCACAGCTCGCGCGACCACGCCCCGTCGATCTCGACGACGCGCACGATCTCGGGGTACTTCTCGCCGAACAGCGCCTGGGCGCCCATCGCGAGCGCCTCCTCCTTGGGCATCACCCGCGAGGTGACCGGGATGTCCTGGCGCAGCACGTGGTTGGCCTCCTGCTCCAGGGCGGCCAGCTGCTCGGCGTCGAGGCCGGAGCTCCAGCCGAAGTCGAGCCGCAGGAATCCCGGACGGTTGAACGAGCCGCTCTGCTGCGCCGACGGGCCGAGGTTCTCGCGCAGGGCGGCCCCGATGACGTGCGTCGCGGTGTGCGCCTGGCACGCGCCGAGCCGGTACTGCTGGTCGACGCGCGCCTCGAGCGTCGCGCCGGGGCGCAGGGTGCCGTCGAGCACGCGCACCTGGTGCACGACGAGACCGCCCACGGGGCGCTGGACGTCGAGGACCTCGGCGGTGCCGCCGTCCCACGTCAGGGTGCCCGCGTCGGCGCTCTGGCCGCCGGACTCGGCGTAGAACGGGCTGCGGTCGAGCACCACCTCGACGACGGTGCCGGGCGTCGCCTCCTCGGCGGTGCCGCCGGCGCTGATGAGCTCCTGGACGCCCGACTCGGTGACCAGGTCGGTGTAGGCGCGCCAGTCGGTGTCGCCGTGCTGCTCGAGCGCACGTCCGTAGACCTTGACGTCGGCCTGCTGTCCCTTCTTGGCGCGGGCGTCCTCGCGGGCGCGGTCGCGCTGCTGGGTCATCAGCGCCCGGAAGCCCGCCTCGTCGACGGCGAGCCCCTGCTCCGAGGCCATCTCGAGCGTGAGGTCGATCGGGAAGCCGAACGTGTCGTGCAGCTCGAACGCCTCGTCGCCGCCGAGCGAGGTGCGCCCGGACTCGCGGACGCGGCCCACCGCGACGTCGAAGATCTGGGTGCCCTTGGCGAGGGTGTCGCGGAACGCCTCCTCCTCGCCGTACGCGACGCGCTCGATCCGCGCGAAGTCGGTCTCCAGGGAGGTGTACGTCTCGGCCATCTTGTCCTTGGACACCGGCAGCAGCTCGGGCAGCGTCGGGTCCTCGACGCCGAGCAGCCGCATCGAGCGCACCGCGCGACGCAGCAGCCGGCGCAGGACGTAGCCGCGGCCCTCGTTGCCCGGGGTGACGCCGTCGCCGATCAGCATCAGCGAGCTGCGGACGTGGTCGGCCACGACGCGCAGGCGCACGTCGTCCTCGGGGTCGGCGCCGTAGCGCTTGCCGGTGAGCTCCTCGGCCTTCTCGATCACGGGGTACATGACGTCGATCTCGTACATGTTGTCCTTGCCCTGGAGCAGGAAGGCGACCCGCTCCAGGCCCATGCCGGTGTCGATGTTCTTCTTCGGCAACGAGCCGGAGATGTCGAAGTCGGACTTGCTGCGCACCGCGCTGAGCTCGTCCTGCATGAACACCAGGTTCCACAGCTCCAGGTAGCGGTCCTCGGCGCCGAAGTCGCCGTCGGCGCCGTACGCCGGCCCGCGGTCGTAGAGGATCTCCGAGCACGGGCCGCCGGGGCCCGGCACGCCCATCGACCAGTAGTTCTCGGACTTGCCCAGGCGGATGACGCGGTCGTCGGGCAGGCCGGTGACCTTGCGCCAGAGCTCGACCGCCTCGGCGTCGTCCTCGTACACGCTCGGGTACAGCCTGCTCTCCTCCAGGCCCCAGCCACCGTCGGCCAGCGGCTTGGTGACCAGGTCCCAGGCGAGCTCGATGGCGCCCTGCTTGAAGTAGTCGCCGAACGAGAAGTTGCCGCACATCTCGAAGAACGTGCCGTGCCGCGTGGTGCGGCCGACGTCCTCGATGTCGGGGGTGCGGACGCACTTCTGCACGCTCGTCGCGCGCGGCCCCGGGGGCTGCTCGTCGCCGAGGAAGTACGGCTTGAACGGCACCATCCCGGCGGCGACGAACAGCAGCGTCGGGTCGTGGGCGATGAGCGAGGCCGAGGGCACGACCTGGTGGCCGGCGTCCTCGAAGTGCTGGAGGAATCGACGGCGGATCTCCGCGGTGTCCATCAGGGACGGTCCTTGTCTTCGGTTCCGGCGGGCGTCTCGCCCTGCCGGGGGGTCTGTTCGAGGGCGGGTGCTGTCAGGCCGAGCTCGTCCGCGATCTGCGCTTCGCGCTCGGCCATCCCGGCTCGGACCTCGTGCCCGAAGGCCTTGAGGCCCTCGCCGAGGGCACCGGCCTGGTCGCTGATGCCCGAGGGCGTCAGCCGGTAGGCGATCCTGCGGGCCTTGACGGTCGTGTAGATGCCGGCCGTGGTGCCGGCGACGAACCAGGCCACCCGGGCCCTCACCGCTCGGCCTCGTCGGTCCGGGGCGTGCCCGAGCCCAGCCAGGCCTGCGAGGTCGCGAGGTCGACGGGGGCGGTGCGGGCGGCGCGACGTCCGGCCGCCTGGCGCAGGCGCTTGCGGCGGCGGAACTCTCGTCGGACGATGCCGCGGATGCGGTCGCGGCTCTCGGGGCGCAGCGCGTGCCAGACCCCGGCGCCGACCACGGCGGTGCGCACCAGGGGGCGTCCCATCGTGGCGTCGACGACCTCGGCGTGGGTGGGAAGCACCACGGTGCGCCCGTCGCGGGTGGTGACCACCACCTGGTCCTCGACCGGGAGGTCGTCGACGGGCTGATGGTCGACGGGCTGCGGCGCGGCGTCGGGACGCCGCTCGGGCAGGCTGGTGACGACGTGCAGCGGCTCGTCGTCGGGCGTCTGGTCGACCACGGGCTCGGGGGGCTTCACGCGAGCCGGCGCGGGCGTGGCCTCGCGCAGCCGCTGCAGCTCGTGGGCCATGCGCGACATGCGACGCGCGAGCACGGCGGCACCGAGGAGCGCGGCCACGGCGAGCACCGCGGCCACGACCGTCCACACCTCCTGGCCCTGCATGGGCACGACCCTACCCGCGGGTGCAGGTGCCGGTCACGACGGTTGGCGGCGCCGCGGCGACGTCAGCGCTCGTCCAGCACCTCGCGGATCCGGGCCAGCCGGTCGGCGTAGCCGGCCTCGGCGCCGCGTCGCGTCGGCTGGTAGTAGCGGGCGTCGGCGACGACGTCGGGGGCGTGCTGCTGCGGTGCCACGCCACGCGGGTCGTCGTGGGCGTAGCGGTAGTCGTGGCCGTGCCCGAGCTTCTTCGCGCCGGAGTAGTGGGCGTCGCGCAGGGACGGCGGCACGGGGCCGATCTTGCCGGCCCGGACGTCGCCGAGCGCCGCGCCGATGGCCGTCGTGATCGCGTTCGACTTGGGTGCCAGGGCGAGCGCGACGACGGCCTGCGCGAGCGTCAGCTGCGCCTCGGGGAACCCGATCATCGCGACGGCCTGGGCGGCGGCGACGGCGGTGGGCAGGGCGGTCGGGTCGGCCATGCCGATGTCCTCGCTGGCGAGGATCATCAGGCGGCGGGCGATGAACTTGGGGTCCTCCCCCGCCTCGACCATGCGGGCCAGGTAGTGCAGGGCCGCGTCGACGTCCGAGCCCCGGATGGACTTGATCAGCGCGCTGGTCACGTCGTAGTGCTGGTCGCCCTGGCGGTCGTAGCGCACGGCCGCGCGGTCGACGGCGAGCGACGCGGTCTCGACGTCGATCTCGGTGGACTCCCGCGACGCGGCGGCGCCCGCGGCGGCTTCGAGGTACGTCAGCACGCGACGCGCGTCTCCCCCGGCCAGCCGGACGAGGTGGTCGCGGGCGTCGTCGGTGATCGTGACCGCGCCGTCCAGGCCGCGCTCGTCGGCGATCGCGCGGTCGAGCAGCTCGCCGACGTCGTCGTCGGTGAGCGACTCCAGGGTGAGGAGCAGCGAGCGGGACAGCAGCGGCGAGATGACGCTGAAGTGCGGGTTCTCGGTGGTCGCGGCCACGAGCGAGACCCAGCGGTTCTCGACGCCGGGCAGCAGCGCGTCCTGCTGGGCCTTGCTGAAGCGGTGCACCTCGTCGACGAACAGGACCGTCTCCGAGCCGCCCTGGGCCAGCGCGCGGCGCGCGCCCGCGATCGTCTCGCGCACCTCCTTGACCCCCGCCGACACCGCTGACACCTCGACGAAGCGCCGGTTGGTCTGGTGGCTGACCAGGGAGGCGATCGTGGTCTTGCCCGTGCCCGGAGGGCCCCAGAGCAGGATCGTCATGGGGGCGTCGCCGGCGACCATCCGTCGCAGCGGCGAGCCCGCGGCCAGCAGGTGCTGCTGCCCGACGAGCTCGTCGATCGTCCGGGGACGCATCCGCACCGCGAGCGGTGCCGACGCGAACGAGGTGTCGGACAGGCTGCCGCCACCGGTCGCCGGTGCCGCCACCGGCGACGCGGGGATGTCGAACAGCCCGTCGGCCGACCCGGTCTCGCTCACCGTCCCACCCTAGACATCCCGCCGTCCGCCGATCCCCGCGCATCGATCCGCCGGTTGCCGTGACGCGCACCGGCGGATCGATGCGCGCCGATCGACGGATCGCGGCTAGGCGGAGACGGGGGCGACGATCGAGGTGTTGGGCTCGGCGAAGTGGCAGGCGACCTGGTGGCCGGTGCCGGCCGAGGGGCCGCGGCCGATCTGCAGGAGCGGGGGCTCCTCGGTGGCGCAGATGTCCTGGGCCTTCCAGCAGCGGGTGCGGAAGCGGCAGCCCGACGGCGGGTTGATCGGGCTCGGGACGTCGCCGGTGAGCCGGATCCGGTCGCGGCGACCGCCCACCTGCGCCTGCTTGACGTCGGGCACCGCCGACAGCAGGGCCTGGGTGTACGGGTGGTGCGGGCGCTCGTAGATCGTGTCGCGGTCGCCGATCTCGACGATCTTGCCGAGGTACATCACCGCGATCCGCGGGCAGAAGTGCCGCACGATCGCCAGGTCGTGGGCGATGAACAGGAACGCGATGCCGAACTCGCGCTGCAGGTCCTGCAGCAGGTTGATGACCTGCGCCTGGATCGACACGTCGAGCGCCGAGACGGGCTCGTCGGCGATCATCAGCTTGGGCTGCAGGGCCAGGGCCCGGGCGATGCCGATGCGCTGACGCTGGCCGCCGGAGAAGTCCGAGGGGTACCGGTTGTAGTGCTCGGGGTTGAGGCCGACCACCTCCAGCAGCTCCTTGACCCGGTCCATCGTCTTGTCCTCGGGCACGACCTGGTGGGTGCGCAATGGCGTCGCCACGATCGAGCCGACGGTGTGCCGCGGGTTCAACGACGAGTAGGGGTCCTGGAAGATCAGCTGGATGTCCTTGCGGTGCGGGAGCATCTGCTTCTGCGACAGCGGCGCGAGGTCGACGCCGTCGAACTTCATCGTGCCGCTGGTGGGCTCGTAGAGCTTGGTGAGCACCCGCCCGGTGGTGGACTTGCCGCAGCCCGACTCGCCGACGAGACCGAGCGACTCGCCCTTGTCGATCGAGAACGAGATGCCGTCGATGGCCTGGACCTGGCCGATCGTGCGCCGCACGAAGCCGCTCGACTTGACCGGGAAGTGCTTGACGAGGTCGGTGACCTCCAGGAGCGGCTCACTCACCGGACTCCTCCTTCGCCTGGGTGGGGGTGGTGGAGTCGTCGGCGCCGTCGGCCGTGGGGCCGTCCGGCTCGCCGACGTGGGTCTCGCCCTCGGCGTAGACCGGCACCTGCTCGAACAGGACGGTTCCGGAGTCCTCGAGGTGGCAGCGCTTGAGGTGGCCGCCGCCGCGTCCGCCCGACTCGAGCGGCGGCAGCTCGCGCGTGCACATGTCGCCCGGCACGAGGTGGGTGTAGCCGCAGCGCGGGTTGAACGCGCAACCCCGCGGCGGGCTGAGCAGGCTCGGCGGCGTGCCGGGGATCGGGTGCAGCCGCTCGCGCGGGTCGCCCACCAGGTCGGGCACGCTGGACAGCAGGCCGGCGGTGTAGGGCATCTCGGGGTGCGTCAGCACCTCCTTGCCCCCGCCGAGCTCGACGCAGCGCCCGCCGTACATGACGAGCACCTCGTCGGCCATCTCGGCCACGACGCCGAGGTCGTGCGTGATGATGACGATCGCCGAGCCGAAGTCGCGCTGCAGCTCCTGCAGCAGGTCCAGGATCTGGGCCTGCACCGTGACGTCGAGCGCGGTGGTGGGCTCGTCGGCGATGATCAGCCGCGGGTCGTTCACGAGCGACATCGCGATCATCGCGCGCTGGCGCATGCCGCCGGAGAACTGGTGCGGGAAGTCGTCGACGCGACGATTCGGCTGCGGGATGCCGACGCGCTCGAGCATCTCGACGGCCTTCGCGCGGGCGGCCTTCTTGGACACGTGGTCGTGGTGCGCCTTGTACCCCTCGACGATCTGGTCGCCGATGGTGAAGAACGGGTGCAGGGCCGTCAGCGGGTCCTGGAAGATCATCGACACCGCGTTTCCGCGCAGGCGCCGCATGCGGCTCTCGGCGAGCCCGACGACCTCCTGGCCGTCGACCTTGATCGAGCCGGTGATGTCGGTGCGCTCGAGGTCGTGCAGGCCCATCACGGCCAGCGACGACACGCTCTTGCCCGAGCCGCTCTCGCCGACGATGCCCAGCGTCTTGCCGAGCTCGACGGAGTACGACAGGCCGGTCACGGCCTGGACGACGCCGTCGCGGGTGGGGAAGCGCACCGTGAGGTCCTCGACCTCGAGGAAGGCAGGGGTGCGCAGGGAGTCCGTGGTCTCGGTCATGGTTTCAGAGCCGCACTCTCGGGTCGAGGGCCGCGTAGGCGACGTCGACGACGATGTTGGAGATGACGACGAAGGCCGCGGCGATCAGCACGGTCGCCGAGATGACGGGCAGGTCCTGCTGGCCGATGGACTGCAGCGCCTCCAGCCCGATGCCCTGGATGTTGAAGATCCGCTCGGTGAAGATCGTGCCGGCCAGGATCGTCGCGAAGTCGAGCCCGAAGATCGTGACGATGGGCACGAGCGCGGCCCTCAGGGCGTGCTTGAGCGCGACCCGCCGGTCGGTCAGCCCCTTGGCTCGCGCCGTGCGCACGTAGTCCTCGTTCAGGGCCTCGACCATCGATCCGCGGGAGTAGCGGACGTAGGCGGTCGTGTAGAACAGGCCGAGCACCAGCCAGGCCAGCAGCATCCCCTTGAACCACCCGCCGAGGCTGTCGGCGAACGGCGCGACGTACTTGGTCTCGGGGAACAGGCCCCACCTGCTCACCAGGAACAGGAAGGCGAGCAGCGCCACCAGGTAGTACGGGACGGCCGTCGCGAGCATGGTGAACCCCTGCAGCCCGCGGTCGAGGGGCTTGCCCCGGTTGCGTGCGGAGATCACCCCCACCGCGACGCCGACGGTGAGGAAGACGACCGACGCGCCCAGCGCGATCGACAGCGTGGCCGGGAACCGCGACCACAGGTACGGCGTGACCATCTCGAACTTCTTGAACGAGTAGCCCAGGCAGGGCGCGTGGCACTCGAGCGTCTGCGACCCGGACTGGATGTCACGCCCCGCGACGACGCCCTTGACGTAGGTGCCGTACTGCACGAGCAGGGGGTCGTCGAGCCCGAGGTTCCGCTCGATGATGTCGAGCTGCTCGGCGGTGCAGACGCCCTTGGAGCAGTACGCGAGCGCCGGCTGCGCGGGTCCCTTGGCGAAGATCGTGAACAGCACGAAGCTGACCGCGAGCAGGACGAGGACGCCGGAGATGACCCGCCGGAGCAGATATCCGAACACGAGTGGCCTTCCTGGGTGACGGGGGTCCTGGGCGTCGCTGTGGGGGCGGGGAGACCCCACCCCCACAGCAGCTCAGGTGAAACAGGTGATGCAGTCGGCTAGCGCCGGTGGATCACTTCTTGATGTACAGGTCCGACAGGACCGGCATGCCGCGGACGTTGTCGATGCCGACGCCGCCCACCTTGGACCCGTGGACGATCGCCACGCCGCCGTAGCCGATGGTGACGACCGGGTGGTACTTCTTCGAGATGAACTCGTCGAAGTCGCCCCAGGCGTCGTTGGCCTCGGTGCCGCTCAGCGTGTCCAGGATCTTGTCCTGCTGCTTGTCGGCGTCGGACTGCTTGAACTGGGCCTTGTTGGGCATGCCCTCCTGGCCGACCAGACCGCCGGCGAGGATCGCGGGGAACCACGAGCCACCCGAGGGCCAGTCCGAGCACCAGCCCGACGTGCGGACGTTGAGGTCCGCCGAGGCGTCGGACTGCGCGGCGCGGTTGGTGTCGGTGGTGGTGGCGACCGGGGTGGCCTTGAAGCCGGCCTCGGTCAGCGCCTGCGCGACGACGTCCTTGGCCTTGACCGACTCAGGGGCGTCGGTCTGGTACGGCCACTTGATCTCGAAGCCCTCGGCGCCGGCCTCCTTGAGCAGCGCCTTGGCCTTGGCCGGGTCGGTCGTCTGACCGTCCTGGCCGTCGATGGCCTCGAACTTCTTGCGACCCGCGGTGCCCGGGGGAAGGATCGACGTGGACGGCGCACGGGTGACGCCCTCGATGTAGCCACCGGCGCGCCACGCGGCGCGGTACGGGTAGGCCCAGGCCAGCGCCTCGCGGACCTTGACGTCGGTGATCTTGGTGTTGTCGAGGTACCACATGAACGTGCACGGCTGGGTGCCGATCGCCAGGCGCTTGGACTCACGCGCGCGGTCGTAGACCGACGGCGAGATCTCCGTGTAGTTGATCGTGCTCTGGCCGACGCCCTGGTCGTCCAGGACGACGTTGTCGATCTTGGTCTGGTCCTGGCTGAAGTTGAACTGGTACGTGTCGGCGTACTGGTGACGCGTGGTGTCCGTCGCCGGGTCCCACTGGTCGTTCTTGACCAGGGTCAGGCTCTGGCCCTTGTTGTACGTCTCGAACTTGTACGGCCCGGTGGCGAGCGGCTTGTTGCCGTACGCGTCGGGGTTGGTGTCCTTGGCCTCGGGGATTGGAGTGAAGGACGGGAAGGAGGCGTAGTACGGCATGTCGCCGAAGGGGCGACGCATCTTCAGGATGACCTTGTTGCCGTCGGTCTCGACGCCCGCGTAGTCGTCGCCGTCCTTGAAGGGACCCTTGTACTTGTCGCCGTCGAGGAAGAACGTCTGGTTGTAGGTCGGGCCGTCGGGCAGCTCCTCCACCGCGAACGAGCGCTTGACCGCGTAGGCGATGTCCTCGGCCTTGACCGCGGTGCCGTCCTCGTACTTCAGGCCCTCGCGCAGCGTGAACGTCCAGGTCTTTCCGTCGTCGCTGACCTGACCGAGGTCGGTGGCGAGGTCGGGGACCAGCGTCATCTGCTTGGTGTCGGGGTCGTACTTGTACTGGGTCAACGAGCGCGTGACCAGGTCGGACATGATCGCCGTCGAGTCGGTGTAGTACGAGCGCGTCGGGTCGAGCGTCTCGGGGGCGACGTTGGCGTTGACCGTGACGGTTCCGCCCGCGGTCGCGCCCTCGACGTCGGCCGCGGGGGCCGAGGCCTCGGCGTCCTGGCCCGAGCCGGCGTTGCCGCCCTCGCCGAGGGTCTCCCGGCCGCTGGGGTCGTCGCTCCCGCCACCGCCGCCGCACGCGGCCACGGCGAGGAGGGAGGCTGCGGCCAGCGCGGTTGCTGTCTTCTTGAGTCGCATCGAGTCAATGCCACCTTTCATGGGTCGATGCCGGTCGCCCTGACGCATGTCAGCGACGAGTCTTGGGGTCGAACGCGTCACGCACGGCGTCGCCGAGCAGGTTCAACGCGACGACGAGGGCCAGGACGCCGAGGATCGGCGCCCAGAGGTACAGGGGGTAGGTGTTGAACGCGTTGGCGTTCATCGCGTCGTTGATGGTCTGCCCCCAGGAGGGGTAGCCGGTCACGCCGATGCCGAGGTACGCCAGGCCGGCCTCGGCCGAGACGAACGTGGGCATGCTGAGGGAGAAGAACACGATGATCGGGGCCACCAGGTTCGGCAGCAGCTCGCGTCGCAGGATCGTGCGCGTGGGGACCCCGATGACCCGGGCGGCCTGGACGAACTCGCGCTCGCGCAGCGACAGCACCTCGCCGCGGATCAGGCGGGCGAGCGGCATCCAGCCGAACACCGACAGCACGAACAGCAGCGAGGCGAACTGCGCCACCGTCAGCTTGCCGGGCTGCGAGCCGTAGTAGCCGATGACGATCGGGGCGAGGATCAGCGCCACCAGGATGAACGGCAGCGACAGGAAGAAGTTGATCACCCAGTTGACGACCGTCTCGAGCCAGCCGCGGGCGAAGCCGCCGACGAGGCCGACGACGATGCCGATGACCGTGCTGGCGATCGTGGCCACCAGCGCGACGCCGATCGAGGTGCGCGCGCCGTAGAGCCACAGCGCCAGGTTGTCGCGCGCCAGGCTCGGCGACAGGCCGAGCGGGTGCGCCCAGGTGAAGTCACCCTTCGGCGGGCCGATGATCGGCAGGCCGTCGAAGTCGGTGCTGTCGAGCACGACGTTCGGGGCGGGGGTCTTCCAGGTGACGCCCCACAGCCAGCAGATCACGGGCGCGAGGAGCGCCAGCACCAGGAACACGACGATGACGACGGCGCAGACGACGGCGACCTTGTCGCGACGGAGCTGCTCCATCGCCTGCTGCACCGGCGAGCGTCCGGCCACCGCCTTCTCGAGCGCGGTGTCGGCAGCCGGGTCCGGCTCCAGCGAGTCGGCCGGGTTCTCCAGACCTGCAGACGAGATCGACACGTCCCACCCTTTCGTGCACAGCCGGGTCTCGGTGCGCCGCAAGCGACGATAGACGTCACCTTGCAACGAATCGAGACAGGCGCGGTCACGATTGGGACACGCTTGGGGCCGGTGTTACGCGCGCGTGTCGTCCGCCTTGCGGGCGTCGACACCGGCTTCCTTGCGCTGGGCGGGCGAGATGGCCGCAGGTGCTCCTGTCATCGGGTCCCACCCCGAGGACGCCTTCGGGAAGGCGATGACGTCGCGGATCGAGTCCGACGCCGTCAGCAGCGCGCAGATCCGGTCCCAGCCGAACGCGATCCCGCCGTGCGGCGGGGCGCCGTAGGAGAAGGCCTCCAGCAGGAAGCCGAACTTCTCCTGCGCCTCGGCCTCGTCCAGCCCCATGATCGCGAACACGCGACGCTGCACGTCCTCGCGGTGGATACGGATGGACCCGCCGCCGATCTCGTTGCCGTTGCAGACGATGTCGTAGGCGTACGCGAGCGCGCTGCCGGGGTCGGCCTCGAGCGAGTCGAGGCTCTCGGGCTTGGGCGAGGTGAACGCGTGGTGCACCGCGGTCCACGCTCCCCCGCCGACGGCGACGTCGCCCGACGCGGTGGCGTCGTCGGTGGGCTCGAACAGCGGGGCGTCGACGACCCACACGAACCGCC